>NZ_JBTRWP010000025.1:0-41352 GCF_054609335.1 Acidiferrobacter sp.
TCGAACTCCCCCACGATGGCTTCCGCAAGCAAGTGGCACGGCCCGCGAGACGCCGACCAAACGCGCTACACGGTACACCTGACCGCCGGGCCGCGTATCCACCCATCGTGCCCTTTTTCGGGCCCCCAAAAATCTCCTGCGCGGCCTCTTTGCGCCATCGTAGTAAGCCCCGAGCAGCCTGCGACTTTAGTCGCGGGAGGGATTGCGCTCCATTGACTGTATCGCCTGCAGGGCATGCCGAGGCGAGTGGATAAGGAGGAATGGCCGGGCAAGCTTAAGGCCTTGAGGCAGATGTATAGGAAGCGAGCCCGCCGGCCGATCCGACCGCCGGTCGAACGCGACCGAGATATATCGGGCCGGGCGACCAAGCCTCCATGGTAAGCTCCGACATGCCCCGTGATCGAGGCATTACGTGCTCTCTGGAACAAAACCTGCGGCTTCAGGGCGCTTTATTTCACTCGGCGCCGAAACAGGCTGCGTAGTCCGCGCATACGCCACAACTTGGGGCCTTGCACAAGACCACCCTCTCTCGCCGACAGAGCTCTTTATAGAAGAACTTCTTCCATTTCATGTTATCGACATTCTTTTCGTAGAGCGAAGTAAAGTGTCGTTGCAGGAGCCAGGACAACTCATCGCGCCCCGCAAGCCCCATGTCCTGCCAAAGGTGATTGTCGCCCAGGCAAGCGGTGGCGATCGTGTTAGCAAGCCAGAACGTCTCCTTTGAATCATCGGCACGGGACACAAGCAGAAGCTCCACAAGTTCGCCGTGCTCGTCGGCGCGCAAGGCTACGCATGCGCCAGTCTCCACAACCGTCTCGTCGAGATGGAACCGTTCGCCTAAATATTGCCGTCTTAGGGCCGCGAACTCTTGCGGCGCGAGACCAAGCGTCCGGAAACGCGCAGTCACGCCCGCAAAGGCACGTACCAATGCGCTGTCGATCGCGCCCGTCGCTGCACAAGACGCTTCATGCCCATGTCCGACTGTCGCCATGGCCCTATCCTCCGTCCTGCATGGGTGTGTGGGTATAGCACTTCTTCGGGCAGATCTTCGCGCACGCCTCGCAGCCCACACAGTTTCTTGGCTGCGCAATGGTCATGACCTTCTTCTCGTATTCCCCGTCGTCATCGTCGTCCGCCCCGACAGCGAGCGCTACGGTCGCGCCCTCGTCGGTCACGCCCACGAGTTGCAGGACGTCGCGTCCGCACACCCGGTAGCAACGCCCGCAGCCTATACACTTGTCGCGGTTCAAGCCCTGCACGAACCGGGGGACCCAACTCCGTCCGTCCGGCATGGTGACCGCGATGTCAGCCACTATCGCCTCCCACCCCCGCGAGTTCGGTGCGTGCCGCAGCCAGGGCTTGGTAAGCCTCATGGGTGCAGGCGGCCACCTCGCGGATTGTCTCCCATGCGATCGGAAGCTCCTCGGCGAGGTCGTGGAGCCGCATCTTGTGCTCGATGGCCTGGGCGCTCAGTTTCTTGATGCGCTTCTTCAGGGATTCGGTGTCGTCGGCAAGCCCTGCGCTCATGGCTTCAGCCTCCATAGTTGGCCAGATCGGGATATTGCTCAATCATGGCGACCGCGGCCGCGACGATCTTCTCGCCCTCCGCGCCGAGAGCAGCGAGCGTCGGGTAGCCGTAGCGGTGCACGTCACGCAAGTGCTTGTTCACGACCACGAGGCGTCCGGCGAGCAGCACGAGGCGTCCGAACCCCTCATGGTGCATCTTGATCATGGGCTGGGCCATGACGCCGGTGCGGCGCTCAACACAGAGTCCCACGGCATTATAGAAAAGCTCGAGGCGCCAGAGCGTCTCTGGGTCCGGGTCGCCGATGATGGGCATCTCCTTGCGCTTGGCCTTGTCGACCACATAGGGCTCGAGCAGGTCGAACTCGGTCTTTCCGTCCCAGGCCCCATGAGTGTCCTGCGCCCGCCATTGCTTCACGAGCTCCTGGACAAAGGGCAACTGAAGGACGGCCTCGTCT
Organism: Acidiferrobacter sp.; assembly: GCF_054609335.1. Lineage (NCBI taxonomy): Bacteria > Pseudomonadati > Pseudomonadota > Gammaproteobacteria > Acidiferrobacterales > Acidiferrobacteraceae > Acidiferrobacter > Acidiferrobacter sp. The sequence continues at coordinate 1,983 of NZ_JBTRWP010000025.1, forward strand.
TCCAAAACAGTCTCACTGTGCGCCATGGCCCACCTCTTCATCCAAAGCAAACGTGCGCTCCCGACCCTTCAATAAGGCCTTACGCAGCCATGGCGGGGGCGTGCCGGCCAAAACCTTGCGCAACTGTGCCAGGAGATCATCGATCAGCTCAGGGCTCGAGACCTTGATCGGATGCACATTCTTCGCGACCACGCGCGCCGCACCCGATCCCCCTATGGCGGCGACATAAAGAATGGCGCAATCGGCAACCGCCGCGAGCTTGGGCCCGAGCTTGTCCTCGTTGCCATCCTCATTGAGTTCGCCGTCAAATTCATGCACCCCCACGCATTCGTAGCCGTCCTCCGATATCTCATAGACGGCGATGTTCTTGGCCCAACCGAAATGGGCGTCGACGCGCTTCATATCCTGTGTTGCGAACGCGATCTTCATGGCGATTCAAGTCTCCCTTATGGAATGATGGCTGCGACAGGAGCCGGCGCATGTCACGTCTCCCATCGCGGGCTTGTGGCAGGGGTCTTGCGCGATACCGGAGTCCGCGTCGGCCGGCCGCAACTCATGACCATGGGCGAGAAAGATATTGCCGACCTCGAAGACGAGATCGCGCGTACCCTTGTAGCCCACGATGACGCGGTGCGCGGCCCCCAGGCGATCAAAAATCGGCAGGCCCATGCGCAAGAACGGAATACCCAGGCGCTGCGCTGCCTGGCGTCCGTGCGAGTGAGTGATCAAAAGGTCACAACCAAAGGCCCGCGCTTCCAGGTCCTCAAGATCACCCAGGCACGCGCCTTCCGCCGCAAGCCACGCGAGCACCGGGGACTCAGTGGTGGTGACGGCTGCGGCCAGCTCGGATCCCATATCCTTGCACCACGCCCCCAAGGCCCACAGCAGGTCCGGTTCAGCACCGATGGCGACACGTTTGCCGCCGAAGAAGAAGTGGGCATCGAGCATGGCATCCACAAGCTGGCTGCGCTCACGACGATATTTGTCGGGCACCGGGCGCCCGGACAAGGCGCTTAAATACGCCAAGAAATCGTCGGTGGCTGCAAGTCCTGTGAGGCGATCGAAGATCCGAGTCGGGACCCCCGTCTTTTCCGCCAGGACTCGGGCCGCCGGCCGCATCTGTTCGCCAATGGCGATAGCGGCCTCCGACGCCCCGATCCGTGCGATATCCGCGGAGGTGGTGCCACCGAGACTCGTGGGGCTGAAGTCCACCGGCACGTGGCCATCGAGTGAACCGGACAGATCGGGCAGCACGAGCGGCGACAAGCCGAAATCGACGACGATGGCGCGCAACGCCGCGATGTCCCCCGGGGTCACATGGCACCCGGGCAGAATGGTCACCTGACCCTTGATGGTCGCCACGGGCGCTACGAGCGAATCGATAATGGCGGTCACGGCCTTGGCCCAACCATCCTGGAAGGCCCCCTGATAATCGGGCGTCGAGACATAGACGATCGGCATGTCGAGTTCCGGATGCGCCCCCTTGATCGCCCGCAGATCACCCGCGACGTCGTCACCCTTGGTCTCTGTAAGCCCTGTCGAGGCGATACCGATGAACGCTGGCTTCGCGCGCTTGTGGATATTGAGAAGCGCTTTTTCGATGTTCTCACCGCCGCCGAGTATAGTTGTGACTTCGTTCATGGCAGTCGTCTGCAGCGGAATGGACTCGCGAAAGTGGCGGACGAACAAGACCAGACCGAAGGCCGTGCATCCCTGCGACCCGTGAAAGACTGGCATGGACCCGGCGACGCCAAGAAAGGCAAGCGCCGCCCCAAGGGGTTGACTCATCTTCAGGGGATTGACCGTGCAGGCTTTGCTCGCGGGCCGCGCGGCGCGCTCATGGATGGCGGCCGGGACGGTCATGACACCACTTCCGCATCCCACGGCGCCGGACGGCGCACCTGCCCCCAGATCGGGTTGTAGAGGGCCTTATCGATCTCGGCCACCAGGGCCACCATGCCATCATAACCGGCGTAGGCATGATGACGCTCCTGATTGATGTCGAGCCATGGAACCTTGGCCTTTAAGGCCACGAACTGCGAGCGTCCACCCGACAGCATGATGTCGGCGCGCGCGTCCTTCAGTAATTTGTACATCTCGCGCGGCGTCATGTCCTCGATCATATGGGCCTCATCACCCATGATCTTCTTGATGCGCTCCTTATCCTCCTTGGTCGATTTCTTGACGCTCGTGCCGACGATCTCGATGCCGATTTCCTGGAGCGCCGCAACCATCGACCAGGACTTCACGCCACCTGTGATCAAAAGTACGCGCTTGCCCTGCAGTCTCGGTCGGTAGGCTTCAAGTCGCGCCCAGGCACGTGCCTCCTCGCGGGCGACCAGAACCTCGACGCGCTCTGCAAGATCCGCAGGTGCGTCACGCGCCACAAGCAGGCGCGCGATCTCGCGCAGCGCCTCGCTCATATCCGACACGCCATAGAATGAACCCTCGAAGAACGGGATGCCGTAACGCTCCTCCATCTTGCGCGCCACATTGATCATGGCCTTGGAGCACACCATCATGGCCGCGCGGGCGCGATGGGACGAAGCTACTTCGTGATAACGCGCATCGCCACTGATGCACGCCAGAACCCGAACACCAAGCTCGGCAAGCAGGGGCTTGACCTGCCAGAGCTCGCCGGCCAGATTGTATTCGCCGATAATGTTAATGTCGTAAGGCGTCGTGTACCCGGGTTCCTCGGTTCCTATGACGTATTCGAGCAGTGCCTCGCCCGCAAGTTTGTTGCCTAAGTTCTTGCTGCCGACGAAACCTGGCGCATTGACCGGGATGATGGGCTTTCCGAAGCGGGTACTCGCGGCCTTACACAAAGCCTCGATATCGTCTCCTATGAGCGCCGTCACGCACGTTTGATAAACGAACACCGCCGGCGGATCGTATTTGGCGAGGATCTCCTTTATGGCGCGAAACAAGCGCTTTTCCCCACCGAACACCACATCTGTCTCGTTGATGTCGGTTGTGAATCCGGTCCGGTAGAGGAGCGGCCCGGAGGACTTCGCCCCGCGGTTGTCCCAGGAGTTGCCCTCGCAGGCAATGGGTCCATGCACCAGGTGCGCGACATCGGTGATGGGCTGCAAGGCAATCTTGGCCCCGTCGAAGGCGCAACCGCCAGCCGCCGCGCCGGGTTGCAGGGCCTGCGTGCAGCCTTTCTTGCGCTCCCGGTCGCCCTTCGTCAGATTCTTGCCGCAAGCGGGCTCATTGAAGACCTGCTGCACGGTATTCGCCAAGCTATCCATGTCGCCTCCAGACGTTCAGCAGCGCCTTGCTAGGCGAAGACCAAAATATCCTCGTCTTCCACCACGTACTGACAAGCCAGTCGCCAGAGTGCCGGATGGGCCGCGATGTCTTGGGCCCGGTATTCGGCGTCTGTGAGCTTGCCCGCTTGATAGAGAACCGTCTTTTCGTCCGAACTTAAGATCACCCGCGCCGCAGCACGGCCCCGGTCCCGGTACACGATCTTGACGGCGCAGGCCCCGCAGAGGCCCTGGCCGCAGGTCTTATGGGCAGGCCACGGTATCTCGCGCGCAATCATAAGCAGCGTCGCGCCATGGCACGGTTCGAGCTTGATCACGCGCTCCACATCGAACGGTGGAGCGATAAACGTCACATTGCCCATAAGTCATCTCCTAGCCGGGACCTTTGCGGCTGCCCTGTGAGGGCGGAGCCCCTTAGCGGATGATGTCGAAGCTATAGTCGGTCTTGCCCGGAATCATCGTATCGGCATCGGTCACGTCGAAAACCTTGTCCAGGATCTTCACCAGCGTGTTCATGGCTCCCTGGTAACCCCACAGCGGATAGCGGTGGTGATGATGACGATCGAAGATCGGGAAGCCTATGCGGATCAGAGGTGTACGCGTATCGCGCTCGAGGAATTTCCCGTAGGTGTTGCCGATCAGGAAATCGACGGGCTCAGTGAAGAGCAAGGACCGCATATGCCAGAGATCGCGCCCCGGGTAGACGTGGCACCCCTTGCCGAACGGCGAAGCATCCAGAAGGGCCTGCACACGGGCCTCCCAGTCCGGCGTCCCGTTGCTCGCGAGGATATGCACGGGCTCCGCGCCCAATTCGAGCAGGAAGCCCGTAAGCCCAAGCGTCAGATCCGGGTCACCATAGAGCGCGAACTTCTTCCCATGGATATGCGCCGAAGAGTCGGCAATGGCATCCACCAGACGTCCGCGTTCGCGCGTGATCTCCTCCGGGATCGGGCGCCCCGAAAGACGGGCGACCTCCATGAGGAAGCGATCGGTTGCGGCCACCCCGATCGGGTGATTGAAGGCCGCGACTTCATGCCCCTTCTTCGCCGCATAGGCGAGCGTCTTCAAGGTACAGAACTCCTGCATGGAGATCGTAGCCTTGGCGTGAACGGCGGCGGCCGCGTCCTCAAGCTTGGTGCCGCCGTCATACATGCGGAAGTGACCGTCGGTGGGCGTATCCCAGACGTCGCTGTTGTCCCCGAGCATCGTATAGTTGACGCCCATAAGACTGAACAGGCGCTTCACCTCGCGCATGTTGCCCACCGCGTAGCCATCGAATCCGCCGATGAGGTTTATGCTATCTCGTGGTTCGCGCACGAGTGGCGGCTCGGTCCCGGCCTTGCCGTCCCAAAAATGTTCCAGGATGCTCCTCATGGTGTTGTCGTAACCCGTGACGTGACTGCCCACGAAGGCCGGCGTGTGGGTAAACGGGACGTCGAACGCCGCGGGCACCGAGCCCTTCTCCTTGGCAGTCTTGATGAAGGCGTTCAGGTCATCGCCTATGACTTCCGCCATACAAGTCGTCGACACCGCGATCATTTTCGGCTTGTAGAGGTTGTAGGCGTTGGCCAGACCGTCGATCATATTGTTCAGCCCGCCGAACACCGCCGCATCCTCGGTCATCGATGACGACACGCACGACGTAGGCTCCTTGAAGTGGCGACTGAAGTGGCTGCGATAATAAGCGACGCAGCCCTGCGAGCCGTGCACGAACGGCAAGGTCCCCTCGAAGCCCACGGCCGCAAACACCGCACCCAACGGCTGGCAGGCCTTGGCCGGGTTTACCACCAAGGCCTCGCGAGCGAAGTTCAGGTCGCGGTATTCCCGGGTTTTGGTCCAGTCGACGGCGCTTTGAAGCTCGGCCACAGGCACCGCGTTCTCGAAGGCCTTTTTATTTTCGAACATGTCCACATATTCCTGGGACCGGAACAGGCTAAAGTGGTCGAGGACTTTGTCAGCATTCTGGCTCATACAAACTCTCCATTCGCTCGATTAAGGACGTGGGCTACCGAACTACTGCCCCGCGTTCCAGGGGGCCTTGGCGAGACCCCATACTGGGTTATTGATCGCCATATCCATGTCGCGGGCGAATATCGCGAAACCGTCGTAACCATGATAGGGCCCCGAATAGTCCCAGGAATGCATTTGCCGGAACGGCACGCCCATCTTCTGAAAGACGTACTTCTCCTTGATGCCCGAGCCCACAAGATCCGGCTGCAGACGATCGACGAACTTTTCGAACTCGTAGCCGGTCACGTCGTCATAGATCAGCGTCCCATCCTTCACGTAATGCGTGGTGCGCTGATAGTCGTCGTTATGGCCGAACTCATAGCCTGTGCCTATGACCTCCATACCGAGATCCTCGTAGGCCCCTATGACGTGTCGGGGACGCAGCCCTCCCACGTACAACATGACCTTCTTGCCCTGAAGGCGCGGCTTATACTTGGCGATGACCGCGTCCATGAGCGGCTGGTACTTGGCGATCACACGCTCCGCCCCCTCCTTTATGTGGTCATCGAAATGGCTGGCGATGGCACGCAAGGACTCGGCTACCTTGGACGGACCAAAGAAGTTGTATTCCACCCAGGGAATTCCGAACTTCTCCTCCATGTAGCGCGATATGTAGTTCATGGAGCGATAGCAATGCAGGATGTTGAGCTTAGCCTTGGGCGTGTTCTCGAGCTCCGCCAGGCTGCCGTCTCCGGACCATTGGGCGATGACCCGAAGACCCATCTCCTCGAGCAGGATGCGCGACGACCAGGCATCGCCGCCGATGTTGTAATCGCCGATGATGGCGACGTCGTAAGGGGTGCTCTCGAAGGAGACGGGTCTCTCGCCCGGCCTCTCGAAGACCCAGTCACGGACCGCGTCGTTCGCGATATGATGGCCCAAGGACTGCGATACGCCCCGGAATCCCTCGCAGCGCACAGGCACTATGGTCTTGCCGTCGTACTCCTTGGACTTTTTCTTTGCGACCGCCTCGATGTCGTCACCTATGAGGCCAATCGGGCATTCGGATTGGATCGTTATGCCGTGGTTCAGCGGAAACAGGGTCTGGATCTCGTCTACGATCTTGTCGAGCTTTTTGTCGCCCCCGAAGACGATGTCCTTCTCCTGGAAATCGGACGTAAACTGCATGGTCACGAAGGTGTCGACCCCTGTGACGCCGATATAATAATTGCGCCGCGCCGCCCAGGAGTACTGGCCACATCCGACCGGTCCATGGGAGATGTGTATCATGTCCTTGATCGGCCCCCACACGACCCCCTTGGAGCCCGCGTAGGCGCAGCCGCGGATCGTCATGACACCGGGTACCGACTTGATGTTGGATTTCACACCGCAGTCGGGCTTATCGCCCTCATAAACGTTCAGGTGCTTGGCACGCTTCTTGGCGGTCTTGTCCGGGTAGATGGAAAGCGCCTCGGTGATGATCTCGGCGTTGCGGGCCTTTACTTCATCCAGTGTCAGATCCATAGCGAACTCCTGTCAGTGCGGCCGGGGCCACGCCCCGGCCAGCGTCAACGTCGTCAGGCCACTGCGCACTCGGCGGCGGTCTTTCCTACGATGGACTCATCCACCGCCTTCATGATGCCGTGCTCCATGAGCAGATCCTCGAGCTCGTCCATGGTGATGGGCGTCGGGATGGTGCCCTGGCCCACGTTCTCGTGAATCTTCCGGGCCAAGGTCCGATATTCGTCGGCCTGCTTGGAATCGGGCGCGTACTCAAGCACCGTCATGCGGCGCAGCTCCGCGTGCTGCACGACGTTATCGCGAGGCACGAAGTGGATCAGCTTGCTATTCAACTTCTTCGCCAGGGACTCGGCGAGCTCGTACTCCTTGTCGGTCTGGCGCTCGTTGCAGACAAGCCCGCCCAGGCGCACACCGCCCGAATTGGCGTACTTCAGGATGCCCTTTGAGATATTGTTGGCGGCGTACATGGCCATCATCTCGCCCGACATCACGACGTAGATCTCCTGGGCCTTGTTCTCGCGGATCGGCATCGCAAAACCCCCGCACACGACATCGCCCAACACGTCGTAGGAGACGTAGTCCGCGCCCTCATAGGCGCCCTCTTCCTCGAGGAAGTTGATCGATGTGATGACGCCACGGCCGGCACACCCAACCCCAGGCTCGGGACCGCCAGATTCCACGCATCGAATGTCGCGATACCCCACCTTCATGACGTCTTCGAGCTCCAGATCTTCGACACTACCCGCCGCCGCAGCCAGGCTCAGAATTGTGTCCTGCGCCTTGGCATGCAGGATGAGGCGGGTGGAATCCGCCTTCGGGTCACAGCCTACGATGAGAATCTTCTGGCCCATCTCCGCAAGGGCGGCGAGCGTATTCTGGGAGGTCGTCGACTTGCCGATGCCGCCCTTTCCGTAAAACGCGATTTGCCGTAATCCTGTCATTTCCGATCTCCTTTAATGAGGAAGCTCTTCGTGGCTCTGGCTGCCCAATCCGCTTCAAACTCTTTTTGGTCTGAGAAACGTCATGGTGGCCGCCACGTTCGCGCCTTGGTTCCTGGCATCCCGCAGCGGCGTGCCGTACGGGCGAATCAAGAGCAAATGCCGTGCCATACGCAAACGCGGCAAAAACGTGGTTCTTTGGGAACGACCCTGTCGGCCTTACGACAAAATCGGGGTTGGACTGTGGGACTTGTCTCAAATGCAACAGAAACGTCGGATGGCGGAGGTACGCCGTCCCCAATGAAGCGCGGAACCCAAAGCTTGCGCGTGGGATGCGGGTCGGAACGAAACTTGCTGCGCAGCTCACGACCGACCTTAAGGAGGCTCTGGCATGCAAATCGGCGTGACGAGCGACGCGGCAGTGGCAAATTTTTGTGTATTCGTCATCTCGCCTTGCGAGATCAAGCGCACAGCCTTGCAGTTCATGCTGCAGGACGAATACGAGACCCACGAATGGAGCGGACTTGATCAGGCGCTCGACAGGATACGCGAGCGCCTGCCCGACGTGGCGATCGTGGATAGGATTGAGCTTGGGGACGCCGATGTGGGGCTTATGGATCGAATCCGAAAAATGAGCCCCAAGACCCGCGTCGTGGTCCTGGTGGGGCAGGCAGGCGAGCCGGAGGGAGCGCGCTGGCTTGCCCAAGGGGCCCACAGCCTCCTGCCCCAGACTCTTACGGTGGAGGCGGTCCGCCGCAAAGTGCGACTGGCCCTGGGGTTGCGCGCGGCGATCGGGATAGGAGTGGAGACCAGTTAGTTTAGGACGCGGCCCCAACCATAGGGGGCGCCTGCGAGGCGCTGTGGGTATGGGGTAGCGGCGCATAAGCTGCCAGCGCGCGAGTAAAGCTTGCGAGATCTTGAGCGATGGGCGTAATCGACTGCTCGCTGAGGAAGCGGGCCTCGTTGCGCGTGAGGGGGTCTGGCAAGACCGCCCAGTGCGGCCCTTGTGAGCGCTTCATGATCTGGCGCGCGAACACACGCTCGAGCTGGGTCGTGAAGCGGCATCCAAGAAAGAGAAAACCGCGGTCGGTACGCAATTCCTGCACTCGAGCCGGGATCGGGGTCTGGATGTCGATCTCTGTTAAGACTTCGACAAAGTCAGAATCCGACACGAGAAAATTGCACGCCGGATGAATGGCGCCAAGCGGTTCGTAGAGAAGCGTAGCCCAGAGGACCTCGTCGCCCGGCATCGCCCGCGTGCCGTCGTGTCGGAACGAGTGCACCCACGTGCCGTAATGCTCGGCCTGGCTCACGGCCTGCAGCAACCCCCACTCGTCAGACCGTCGCTCCAAGGCCTGTCGCAACAGGTCGTCATACCAGGCGTGGACTATCACCGGAAAACCCCGCGCGGCGAGCCACTCGTGCAGGATGTTGGGCGCAGCCTGCGCGGCGAAGGCATCCCGCATGAGCGTGTTGACGGTCTTTCGGTGCTTGAAGTTTTCTATGAACTGGGCGGCAGCGGTGAGATTTCCTCGGATCTTGTGGGGAACCGCGACCTTGCTCGTAAAACGCAAGACCAGATCCTCCGGGGTCGCAGGCAACGGACAGGCGCCGTCCAAGGCGATCGCACTCGGGCCCACGTAGGGGATGATGTGTCCTGCGGCCAGGGCCGCGCGCAAGTCGTTGGGTATGATCATGATCGAAGACTCCTTTTCATCATTGAGCGTAGGGACTGCAAGCCATGTTCGCCGTATTTTCCGCCCCTCTAGAGATAGATCGCAGACCCCGCGCCGACATTAATGGAGGCGTCCTTCAAGGACTCGACGATCCGCGCGATCTCTTCCTCGGCAAGCCCGGCATAGAACGGGAGGACGATGCCGCGGTCGGCGATTTTGTCGGTCAATCCGCAACCGGCCCCCGAAAGCCGTCTACGCCGGCACTCCTCATCGCGATAAAGGGGTATGGCATAGGCGCGCGCCTCTATGCCACCTTCGCACAGATCGTCGACAATGGCATCGCGCGCTTGGCGGCTGAAGCGCGCACCCAAATGGACGAGAAAGGTAAACGCGTGGTGGGCGCTTACCCGGGGCCCGGTGTAGGGGTCTTTAATGCCCTCGAAGGAGCGGATGTGGCGCCCGTAGAGCGCCGCGACCGAAGCACGCGCGGCCAAGGTGTCCTCCAAGCGCCCCCACTGCGCATCCAGCAAGGCCGCGGTGGAGGCGCTCATGACATCAGCCTTGCGACCAGCTGTCATATGCTCGCCTAAGGCCTGCGCAAGTCGCACATCATCGGTCAAGACGAGCGCCCCCGCGCCGCCTGCGACTGGGCCCCGTGCCTGAAAATCGAACAGGCTCACGTCACCAAAACAGCCGACCGGCCTTCCCTCGTACGTGGACCCGATAGCCTCCGTCGAATCCTCAATGAGGATAAGATCGTGGCGCAGGCGCAGCTCCTCGAAGGCCGTCCAATCGGCGGGGTGGCCATTGGTATTACCAACCAGAATGGCGCGCGTGGCGGGCCCGATTTTGGCAGCGGCCTTTTCGGGATTGAGTGTGCCGGACCAATAATCGATGTCGGCGAATACCGGTGTCGCGCCCACCCGCCACACCGCGCGGGCGATCCCGTGCCAGGAATAGGCCGAGACCACGACCTCGTCGCCGGGCCCAAGCCCGTAGACCTCGAAGACGTGCTGAAGACCGCCTGTGGCGCTTGCGCACGCCACGGCGTGGCGCCTCGCAAGCTGCGTGGCGACGCGCGCCTCGAAGGCCGAGATGATGGTCGCCTGCACAGCCGGGCTTGCCTGTTCCGCCGCCCGCATACGCTCGCGATCGGCGGCGGCGATATCCCAAACTTCGGTCCGGATCTTGAGGGCGCTCATGCCCGCTCGCGCACGGCTATGAGTAGACCGGTGGCCGCGGCCAGATCAGGCGTCACCGCCACGCAATGGTCGCGCCCGTCCACGAGATAGATATCGGCCGCAGGGGTGACCCGAAACGGCTGGCTTCCGACCATATCCACGGCATCACAAAACACGAAGGCAAGCTCCGGGAACTCACGCCGTAAGACTGAAAGAGGCGGGCCGGCGTCGGCGTCGAGGAGACCCTGCAGGCGGTGCCAATCGGATTCCCTCATGGCTTCATGCCTCCGCAATCCGCCGCGCATCGACTGTGATCGGCAAGGTCGTCTCCACCGCCAACGCGGGCAACTCCAGCTGCCAGCCGTTGGCAAGCGTGACGCGCCCACCCCACATGGCCGGCTGCTCCATGGCCACGATCGGCTCCTCCAGATCCTTCTTCGCGACATAGACCGACAACACACCCTCGCGATTTCTGCGTATCATCACCTTCATTGCCTATCCCCCTGCATCCTCGTGTACCCTTAAGCCGCGCGCGCGGCCACCTCGCCCAGGATTTCAGGAAGCAGGGCCAAGACCCGTCCCACGCATGCCTCACTGTTGTAACGCCCGAACGAAAACCGGATCGCGCCCAGGGCCACGCGCCGATCGAGCCCCATGGCCGTCAACACATGCGATGGATCCATCCCGCCGGCGGCGCACGCCGCCCCCAGAGAGACCGCCACGCCTCGGCGATCAAGGGCCGCCATGATCCGCTCACCATCCAAAGTCCCAAAACTGATGTTGCTGGTATTGGGCAGCCGCGGTGCTTCCACCCCATGGATCCGCGCCGCCGGGAAGCGCTCAACGATGCCGCGCTCAAGATCGGCGCGCAGCCTGCCTATACGGAGGGCTTCCCCCTCCAGATCCTCCTGGGCGAGGGCGCAGGCGCTCCCAAAGCCTACGATCGCCGGAAGATTCTCGGTGCCACCACGCATCCTGCGCTCCTGGTGGCCCCAAAGCAGGGGCGTGATCTTGAAGGCCTTACGCACAAACAACGCAGCCGCCCCAGGCGGCGCATGCAGCTTGTGGCCAGACAGGGACAGCATTTCTATGGGTAGCTCTTTAAGGTCAATCGGTATCCTGCCGGCCGCCTGCACGGCATCCACGTGGAACGGCACAGCCAAGGCGTGCGTAGTCTCCGCGATCTCGGGGATCGGAAAGAGCACGCCGGTCTCGTTATTGGCCCACATGAGCGTCACAAGCGCGGTATCGTCGGTGACAGCATCCCGCACCGCGCCCGCAGCCAGCCGCCCTTCGCTGTCGACAGGCAGATAGGTCACGGCTATGCCCGTCTCCTCCAGATGACGCAACAACATCAGGGTCGAGGGGTGCTCGACGGCACTTGCGACGATATGCCTGCGGCCTGCGCGCGCGGCCAGTGTCCCCAAAATGGCTGTGTGGTTCGCCTCGGTCCCCGAACTCGTGAAAACGATCTCTTGGGGTCGCGCGCCCACAAGCCCTGCTACCTCGGCGCGCGCCTCGCGCAGAAGACCCTTTGCGCGCATGCCCGCAGCGTGCGCGCTCGACGGGTTGCCGATACCCGATCGCAGACAGGCAAGCATCGCCTCCAGACACTCCCGCGCCACGAGCCCGGTCGCGCTGTAGTCGAGATAGACATGGGCCGAGCCCTTTTCGGTCATCGCCTAACCCCCCTGGTCTTCGGATCACCGGCCGGGCCCGGCGCCATCAACACCCCGGGTCAGACCCTTCGGCCGGCGCGGCGCTCTCGAGTTCCCGCCCCTTCATGCCGACCCGATAGCCGTTGGCCACGAAGTCCACGCCGTAGATATAGAACTGCTGCAAAAATGTTCCTATGCTCGTCACGTAGCCCTCATCGCCCTTTTTCACGAGAACATCGCCTATGTCCTTGCCAGGGAAAGTCCCGTCATTGCGCACGGTCTTGCGCGATCGGACCTTTTCTCCATAATCGAATCGCGGCGGCCCGTTCAATTCGACCGTGTCGCTATCGCGGCTGATCTTCATATTCGCTCCCCCTTTCGTGACCGCTTGCGCGCGACTTTCGGAAGCCCTAGGACCGACGCTTCAGGGCGCTTATGTCGACTACGGCCGCGCCGGCACCGGCGCTTGAGCAACCGCATCCGCTGCCTTTCGGATCCATTACCGTGAAGCCAGACGAGTGGGCCGCGTCGGAGAAGTCCAGAGTGCAGCGCTCGAGGAGCGCCTGGGTCGCAGGTGACATATGGAGCGTGACGTCCTCGTACTGCATCGTTACGTCGCCCGCGGGGGCCGCCGCCTCCACGGTGAATTCGACGCTCATGCCGGAGCATCCTCCGGGGGCCGCGAGTAGACGGAAGCCGTGCGCCGGGTTGCCACTCATACGCAACATACGGCGCATAAACTTGAGAGCTGATGGTGTGATCGTCATGCACATAGGCGCGCCCTCAAGCCTGGTAGCGTGCGACGCTTGTGTCGATCACGCAGGTGTTCTCGACCGGACACACGGCAACACACTGGGGGTCATCGAAATACCCGATGCATTCGGTGCACTTTTCAGGCTTTATGACGTATGTTCCGTCCTTTTCGCGGATGGCGTTGTTGGGGCATTCCGGCTCGCAGGCCGAGCACGCGGTGCACTGCGAGCCTATGATCTTGTATGGCATGGATCTCTCCTTGTGTTTTCGATAGCGTCGCACGGGACTTAGGCGGCGACGTAAGCCCCTTGGCGAATCGCCGCGTCGCCTTTCGGCGCATGCGTGATATCGCCCCTCTCCACCCGGTCGACATAGCCCTTGTAGTAGGCCAGTACCGCCGCGTCGATGAACTCGTGAGCACAGGAGTCGACTGGCTCTATTCCGGCCTCCTTCAACGAAGCCCGCGGGCACCCGCCGATCTTAGCCACCAGGACCGCGGTGCAATCGTTTAGGGCCCGGATAATGGTCGGTAAGGCATCTTCCTCCCCGTAGCCACCCTGACAGTACAGATCGACACGCCTATGACCCACGAATTTCGCGCCACCGGCGCCCGCCTCATAGATCTGGAATTCCTTGGCGTGCCCAAAGTGCTCGTTCACACGCCCTTCACCCTTGGTGGCAACCGCCACCAGAATCGCGATGTCGGACTGGCGCTCGCGCAGCCCCTCGAGCCAAACCTCCTTGGCGGCCGCTTTTTCTTGTCTCTGATCCTCCACGGTCGCCTGATAGGCGCGACGCGCTGCACCATCGTAGGAAAGCTCCATCTCCATCACCTTCTCGGTGGTAAACTCCGCAGAGCGATCCTCGCCTAACAGTCCCACGGCATCGGCACGGCATTGGCGGCAATGCCGCATCATGTTCATCTGCCCCTCACAACGATCCTGCAGGGCCTTCAGTTCCTGCGCCGTAGGGCCACGCTGCCCGTTTAGACCGAACACCGTCCCGTGCTCCGGCGCCGAGATGAGCGGCATAATGTTGTGCAGGAAGGCACCCCGTGACTTCACGGCCTTATTGACGTCGACTAAGTGCTGATCATTGATCCCCGGGATCATGACAGAGTTGACCTTGCAGAGGATGCCGCGCTCGGTAAGCATCTCAAGACCCTGCATCTGCCGCTCATGAAGGATCTGCGCGGCCTTGCGTCCGGTGTAGCGCCTATGCCGATAGTAGATCCACGGGTAGATTCTGGCGCCCACCTCCACATCGACCATATTTATCGTAATCGTCACGTGATCGACGTTGAGACCCTTGATCCGGTCGACATAGTCGGGCAAGGCGAGCCCATTCGTAGACAGGCACAGCTTTATGTCCGGGGCCTCGCGGGCTATGAGCTCGAATGTCTTGAAGGTCTTTTCGGGATTCGCCAATGGGTCCCCCGGTCCGGCTATTCCGAGGACGGTCATCTGCGGTATGGCGCTTGCCACTGCCAAGGTCTTGCGGGCGGCCTGTTCAGGCGTCAATCGCTCGCTGACAACGCCGGGGCGAGATTCGTTGGCGCAGTCATATTTCCGGTTACAGTAGTTGCATTGGATGTTGCAAGCGGGTGCCACAGCCACATGCATGCGCGCATAGTGGTGGTGAGCCTCTTCGCTGTAACAAGGGTGATTCTTGACTTTTTCCCAAACGCCTGGGGCCATGTCCTCGGGCGCCATGGACGAGCCGCAGCCGGCCTTACCGGACCCACCCGAGGCGCCGCAACCCTTATGCTCGGAGGCCGCAACGGCTACGCCCTCCAAAGAGGCTTGCGGCCGGGTCGTATCCGAAATGTCTTTTGATTCCATGGAACGATTCCTCTGGCAGTGAAAGAACCGCAGCCTGTGCGGTGGCGCATTATTCACATCGGTCCTTCAGCAAACGCCGTGCCAGCGTCTATTGGAACGCGCGGGCGTGTCGTGACGGGCGTTTTTCGGCGGGCGGGATGGGCCGGATGTGTCGGATTAGCGACGAAGCCGAACAAAAACGCCCGATTCGTCGCTTATGCGACATGCACGGGGACGTGCGGGATTGCGCCGCACGAGGCGGCTTGCCCCGACGTTCCGTGTAACCACGGACGATCAGAACGGATGTGGTGGACGCACGCCAAGAGGAACACTCATGTGGCATGGGACTTGCTGGTTACACAAACCGAGACTCCCGCCCTTCCAGGGAGACGGATGGGTTGTTCGCCGGGTGACACGAAAGACTCGCATTGTGCCCCCGCGGTCAAAAAACGGAGGTGAGAACATGGCTCAGAAGGCATTGCAGAAAAGCCCGGATCCGATAGGAGAGATGGGTCCGGTCGGCGGCATCTGTGACCCTATTACGGTGAGCACCGATGCGCTTGGGAAGATGCGGACGCTTATGGCCGAGGAGGGTCTGGGGGATGTCTATCTGCGGATATGGGTCGGTGGCGGAGGCTGCGCCGGATTCCAATACGGCTTCTGCTTCGAGGGCACGACCGAGCCGGGCGACCGAGTGATCGACAAAGACGGGGTGCGCGTCGTGATCGATCCGCTCAGTCTTCCCTACCTCATGGGAGTCGACATCGACTACCGAGACGACCTTAAAGGGGCCCGTTTTGTTGTGAAGAACCCCAACGCGCGCTCGACCTGCGGCTGCGGTAACTCGTTTTCGGCCTAAATTGGGGATGCGTCGCGCCATCCGGCCGCTTTGGGCGGATGGTGGCGCCGCCTTTTCTCGTAAAGATAACGCGCCTTTGAAATTGCGAGCCGACCGGGGGACCGCCCCCCGCGGAGCCTTGTACGCAGAGGCCGGTGCAGCCATGGTGGGGCTCTAGGGAGCGCAAGGACAGGAAAGGCACGCGGGCAGCGGCTTATACCGCGGCACGGCTTGCCGCAAACTCCCGAAGATCCCCTCCCCGGGTCGGCCCCGTCAAGGGGCCACGCCCAGCTTCGATATCAGCCGAACTTGAACAATATGCCGTAGCCCCCTCGGGGGTATTCCCAACGAACGTTGCGGTGCTCGCCACATATGACGCGGCAGGTCCCACACTCAAGACAGCCATCGGTGATCAAGGTCACGCGGCCGGCATTGTCCTCTGCATAGCATCCCGCCGGGCAACAGAAGGTACAAGGCTTTTCCTTGCAATGAACGGCGCAGATGTCCCCATCGGTGATCTCGATGTGGGCGCGTCCAGCGTCCACGCGGTACCGGTTCTGGAAGAGCTTTTCCTCTATGCGCATCATTCGAACGCCCTCCACAGCCTGAACGCATCGGCGAACAACCCAAATCTCGATCGCGCGCGCGTGAATTCCTGGCGAATCGCGCGCTCCTTGGTTTTTTTGTCAACCCCATCTACCGTCAAGAGGGTATGAGCCGCCTGGCTTACGAGATGAGGATAGTCGATAAAAAATTGCCGGTTCTTGTCCATGACGCTCGGGACATTTTTATATTTTTTCATGTCCTTCATGACGAAGCTTTCATCCAGAGCTTTGCGGTACGCCGCCAGATTCTGCGCAGTCATGGGTTTGTTCCGTGCCTTTAGGTCGATGACAGTCTCGGCCGCAAGGCGCCCGGTGGTCATGGCCAGATTCGACCCCTCCCGGTGCACGGCATTAACGAACATGCCGGCGTCACCGACCATGAGCCAGCCGTCGCCGTAAACGGCTGGGATGGCGTTGTAGCCGCCTTCTGGAATCAGATGCGCGGTATATTCCTTCATCTCGCCCGCTTCGAGCAGCGGCCTTATGGCCGGATGGGCCTTCATGCGCTCGAGCAAAGCATAAGGGGCAATCTTGCTCTTTTTGAAGTCGGAGAGCAGACAACCGACTCCGATCGTCACAGACTCTTTGTTTGTGTAGAGGAAGCCTGTGCCCACCATGCCTTGGGTAATCTTGCCAGCCATCTCGATGACGACACCCTCGGTCCCTTTGACGTTGAAACGGTCCTCTATCGTCTGCTCGGGTAGGAAGTGGATCTCCTTGACGGCTAGGGCCACATCTTTGGGTTTCAGTTCGCCATGGAATCCCGCTTTGCGTGCAAGGAGGGAATTGACGCCATCAGCCAGAATAACAATGTCGGCATACACCGAACCGTTCTCACGGTCGGTGCGGACCCCCACCACGCGGTGCCCATCCATGTGCAGGTCGAGCACCGTGGTCTCGCAAACGACGAGCGCCCCAGCGTCGCGGACTTTTTTGGAGAACCAGCGATCGAACTGGGAACGGATGATGGTGTAGCGGTTATAGGGGGGCTTGCTGAAATCGGCCGATCGATAAGTGCCGCCGATATAGGATTCATCATCCAAGACCCACATGCGCTGCTCGATGACATGACGCTCCAGCGGCGCATCCTCGCGGAAGTCCGGTATGATCCTCTCCAGGGCATCAGAATAGAGAATGGCCCCCTGCACGTTCTTGGACCCTGAGTACTCGCCGCGCTCGATTTGCAGGACCTTGAGGCCGGCCTGGGCCAGGGTATAGGCGGCACTGTTTCCGGCGGGGCCCGCGCCTACGACAATGGCATCGAAATGTTCCGACATAAAACCTCCTTAACCGTCAGCCGGCCCGCTTCCGGGCCCTTAAGTGCTCCGTAAACGCCTGGGTCAAGGCCGGCAGGATGGTCATGGCGTTGCCGACGATGCCGTAGTGCGCAAACTCGAATATCGGGGCGTTGGCGTCCTCGTTGATTGCAACGATCACGTCGGACTTGTCCATGCCGACGCGATGCTGAACGGCCCCCGATATACCCGCCGCGATGTAGAGCCGCGGCCGAACTGTCTTTCCAGACTGCCCCACCTGCCGCTCGGCGCCCACCCATCCCGCCTGGATCACCGGACGGCTCGCACCCACCTCCGCGCCCAGTACGCGCGCGAGATCGTGTATAAGGCGGAAGTTCTCCTGGCGCTTCATGCCGCGCCCACCGCTTACGATGATGTCGGCGAATGGGAGCTGGGCCTCTGTGACACGGTCGTCAGGGATAAATTCCAGGATCTTTGTGGCGATCGACTCCTCGACCGCCGTAACCGGATGCTCGACCACGCGGCCGGTACGGGTGGCGTCGGCGGCCGGCATGGCCATGACGCGCGGGCGCACGGTCGCCATCTGCGGGCGGTAGTTCAAGGTCACGATAGTGCACAAGAGGCTGCCGCCGAAAGTCGGGCGAGTGGCCGCGAGACCCCGGTTCTCAGGGTCAATCACAAGGCCCGTGCAATCGGCAGTAAGCCCTGTCTTTAGAGTCGTGGCGACACTGCCGGCCAAGTCGCGACCGAGCGTCGTCGCCCCCAGAAGCAAGATCTCCGGGCAGTAGCGATTGACAAGCTCAGTGAGCACGGTCGTGTATGGGGCATTGCGATAGTCTTTGAGGACCGGATGACAGGCGAGATAACAGACGTCCGCGCCGAAGTGTATAGCCTGATCGCAGCAACCCCGGATGGCGTCACTGGGGGAGCCGAGCAGGACCGCTGCGAGCTCCACATTCAGGGCATCGGCCAGCTTGCGGCCCTCGCCCAGCAATTCCCAGGATACGGGATGGACCTGCCCGCGCTCGTATTCGACAAAGACCCAGACCCCTTTATAGCCTGCCAGACGTTCGTCAAGCTTCATGACGCGGCGGCCGGCGGCTCGCGGTGCCTGCTTTTGTTGTGCTGGTGAGGATGTCATAGGGAACTCCCGTCGGGCGTGGGGGAAGGGTTGATGGCAAGCGCCACATCCGGGCGGTTCGAGAAGAGCTTGGCAACCAAGGTCGCCGCCAGATCGATCGGCTGACCGCTCTGCGTCTCAATGATCTCCGCGCGACGGTTAGTGGGAGTAGGCGCAAAGACCTTGGAGACGGCAGTCGGCGACCCCTTCAGGCCGATCTTGGTGGCATCATCGATATGGGCGTCGTCTTTGCTCCATATCGCGAGCGAATGGCGCTCGGCACGAAGCATGTCGGTCAAGGAAGCGAAGCGCATCTCGTTGATGCCCTCAAGCACGGTAATGAGCGCCGGCAACTGGGTCTTCAAAACCTGCACCCCGCCCTCGGACCGTCTGTGCACGACGATCTCTCCGGCAGCCGGATCGAGGGAGACGATCTTGCTCACATACGTAAGCAACTGCATATCAAGACGCGTGGCGATACCAGGCCCCACCTGTGCCGTGTCGCCGTCTATGGTCTGCTTGCCGGCAAAGACAAGATCGACCGGCAGGCCCTTATGAACCTGGCGTATCGCCGCCGATAAGGCGTAACTCGTGGCCAGGGTGTCGGCACCCGCGAAGGCCCGATCAGTCAGCAGGATGGCCTCGTCGGCACCAAACGCCAGGGCCTTGCGCAGCGCCGCCTCGGCCGGTGGCGGCCCCATGCATAGCGCAGTCACGCGCGCCCGGTAGCGATCCTTCAGGCGCAACGCCTCCTCGAGAGCATAGAGATCGTAGGGGTTCACGATCGCAGGCACCCCTTGGCGCATGATTGTATTGGTAACCGGGTGCACGCGGATCTGTGCGCTGTCGGGGACCTGTTTTATGCAAACCAGGATATGCATCTCACTCTCCTTTAGGGCGCACCGCGGGAGTACGCCCGATCGTCTTGACCGCGACCTCCGCTGTCTGATCCTGAAAAACCCGGAAGACCTTCTCGATGCGTGCGTTCGAGCGCACGAAATCGCCATGAGCCCTCTCTAGGAGGGACGCGCACAAGGCGTGCAGGTCCTCGCCGTCTGCAGACGCGTCGTCGAGGGCAATCGCTAGATATTGGCGGAAACGTTTTAAGATATGGAGACGGTTCACGTTCACGACGTGTTTGTCGTAGGGCACCGCCAAATACTCGAAGAACTCCTCGGCCGCCGATAATTGGCTCAACTCACGAAAGAGCCTCTGGCTTGCCGATCCCTGGGATGGGCCGCTCATATGGCTACCATCGCCGCCACCAGGGCGCCGGTCTCGCCAAGGAAGCCGCGCAGATCCTGATCGCTCGGCGGGTTTTTGGTACGCATGGCGTGGGCACGGACCAAAGTCACGATCTCCTGCGCCTGCTCGCGGCTTAGCGCAATGCCCATCTTGTCGTAGATGTAGGCCACGGCGCGCGAACCTGAGTGCTTACCGAGCACGACGCGATGTGCGCGCCCCACCTCCGCCGGGTCGAAGCCCTGATAGGTGCGGACATCCTTCAATAGCCCGTCGACGTGAATACCGGCCTCGTGAGTGAAGACTGCATCGCCGACGACGCTCTTCTGGGCGGGGGTCGGGCGGCCGGAGGCCCGGCTGACAAGTTCTGAGATCAGAGGCAGGTGCGTCATGTCGATACCTGTCGGGCGTTGATGGATCACGCGCAGCGCGAGCACCACCTCCTCCAGACTCGCGTTACCGGCCCGCTCACCCAGACCGTTTACGGTAGTGTTGGCATAACGGGCGCCGGCAAGCACCGCCGCCAGGGTATTGGCGGTGGCAAGGCCAAGGTCGTCGTGCGCGTGGATTTCGATCGGCAGGTCGGTATTGTGAACAAGCGCAGCGATGCGCTCGTGTGTGGTGAACGGGTCCAGCACGCCAAGGGTGTCAGCAAATCGTAGCCGCCAAGCCCCTGCCTTTTGCGCCGCATCGGCGATCCGACGCAGGAAGTCTGGATCAGCGCGCGAGGCGTCCTCGGCCCCGACCGAGACCGTCATGCCCCGATCGACGCCGTCTTCCACGAAACGCGTCACGGTCTTCAAGACCCAAAGGCGGTTACGCCCAAGCTTACGGTGGATCTGGATGTCCGATGCCGGGATCGAAAGATGGACGAGTACCGGCCCGCAAAGAGCGGCGGCGTCGAGGTCAGAGCGGCACATGCGCGCCCACACCATAAGGCGCGCGCCGAGCTTGAGCGCACCAAGCGCGCGTATCGTTTCGCGTTCCTCGGGGCCCAGGGCCGGTATGCCGACCTCCAATTCGGCGACTCCGGCGCGATCCAGGGCGCAGGCGATGGCGATCTTTTCCTCGGCACTGAAGACTACGCCGGCCGTCTGCTCCCCATCACGCAAAGTGGTATCGTTGATCCCTACCGCAAGATCCATGTCGCAAACCCCCATGATCGCCCACGAACTCCCGATAGCAAGCCCCATGCCAAGGACTGGAATGGCGTGAAAAGGCGGGCCGCCGCCATAGCGCGCAGTAAAGGAGTCCCGCGATGTGGGCTTTGCGACCGACACGTCTGTCGCAAACCGGACGTACCGCCCATCGAAGGGGGGCGCGCGCAAAACCGGCCGCGCCCGGCCCGGGTGCCCACAAGAAGGCTCGGCAGACGCGTGGCGTAAACACGGAGCCTCCCAAACCCTGAGTCGCGCGCGCCCCGAGCGGGGGGCTCCGATCGCCTGGCGGGCGCTCGATCACAGCAGGCGTCTGAGCGATAGACCTTTTGAGGGACCTTTCGGCTTCGATGCAGGGGTCTGGCTCGGGCGCGGTGCGGGGTGCGCGGAGCGGCGACGATGGGTGCGCCCCTTGCCACCACGTGCCCCCGCTCACCCCGCGACCCCGTCCGAGCAAGTCTTGTGCCGCCTCAACAAGTCATAGGAGTCCACGGCCTATGTCGTAAAGCCGACAATATCTCGACAAAGTGGCGCTATTTGTCTGAAAAACGACAAGGCCCGATTCGAAGCGCTGGGGCACTTGGCGTGCTGGTCCCGCCTCGCAAACCGCGTTGGCCCTTCACGAGTGGACTCAATACCCCCCATAACAACGCGAATGGCGGGCAGCCCTCGTGACGGTACATAAATTGCCTTGGATAGCGGTAGAATCACTATTTAAGGGCACTCGACACGCGATGGGGATGGTGTCATGACCAAGCGGCCAGAAGGTAACGCGACGGCGCAAGTGCTTGCCATGTATGAGATCGGTAAGGCACTGAACGCCTGCGCCGATCTCACCAAGACCCTGCGCGCGACGCTCGAGATTCTCGCGTCTTATCTCCATATGCAGCGCGGCATGGTGGCGCTCGTACAGGACGATGGGGCCTTGCAGACCGTCAGCGCACATGGCTTGAATTGCCAGGAAAAGGAACGCGGACGCTATCTGAAAGGCGAGGGCATCATCGGCCGAACCCTCAAAACCGGCCTACCCATCGTCATACCGAATGTCGCGGACGAGCCGCTTTTTTTGAACCGCACACGATCGCGCGACCTGGGAAAAGGACACGCGATCGCCTTCATCTGCGTCCCGATCAAAGCAGGCCGCGACACCATAGGCGTCTTGAGCGTAGACCGCGAGACCGATGCCGCGCAAAGATCCCCACGCTTTGAGCAGGACGTGCGATTCCTCAAAATGATCGCCATTCTGATCGGCCACGCAGTCCGGCAATACCGGCTCATCGCCGCCGAAAAGGCCGAACTCCTGTCCGAGAAGCAGCAGCTTGAGACCGCCTTGAAGGGCCGCTACAGCATCGACAACGTCATAGGCTATGGCAAACGCATGCAGGAGGTGTTTGCGGAGGTCCACAAAGTCGCGCCCGGGCGCGCAAGCGTGTTGCTGCGCGGCGAGTCAGGGACCGGCAAGGAGATGATCGCGCGCGCCATTCATTACCTGAGCCCACGCAAGGATAAGCCCTTCATCCGCGTCAACTGCGCAGCACTTACTGAAACCTTACTCGAGTCCGAACTGTTCGGTCACGAAAAGGGCGCTTTTACCGGTGCCTCGCAGGAACGCAAAGGACGTTTTGAGTCCGCCCACGGCGGCACACTCTTTCTGGATGAGATCGGTGAGATTTCACCGGCCTTTCAGACCAAGCTCCTGCGGGTGCTCCAGGAGCGCGAGTTCGAGCGGGTCGGCGGCAACAAGTCGATCCGGGTCGATGTGCGTCTGATCTGCGCCACCAATCGTGATCTGGAGGCGGCGGTTACCGACGGCTCGTTCCGCGAAGACCTGTATTATCGCATCAACGTTGTGGCGATCTTTCTGCCGCCCTTGCGTGAGCGCCATGAGGACATCCCCTTCCTGGTCGAACATTGCCTCGACAAATTCAACACGGAAAACGGCCGACAAGTGCGCATGGCGCCCGAGGCGATGCGTACGCTCCTTAAGTGCAACTGGACCGGCAATGTGCGCGAACTCGAGAACTGCGTGGAACGTTCTGCGACCATGGCACAGAGCGACGTCATCGAACTGCCGGATCTTTCTTGTCAGCAAGGAAAGTGTTTTTCGGGTGCCCTACAGGAGGGCTCGGCTACCCGCGGCGCCGCCTACCCCCTAACGCGCACGGATGGACGGCCGGGACTTGCGAGCGCAAACGGCGGGCCCACACAATCGCCGGCCTCGGAGCGCGATCGCCTCGTTTGGGCGCTCGAACAATGCGGGTGGGTCCAGGCGAAGGCCGCGCGCCTCCTCAATCTCACGCCGCGCCAGGTGGGCTACGCCCTGAAGAAATACGCCATCCCGCTGCGACGCCTGTAAGGTAACCACCAACCCCCCCGTGTCGAAAACTTCCCGCGCACGTGGCACACCCGCGCCTAGCACGACCGCCCTGGATTGCTTGCCTGGTACGCTATTTGCTGCGTAGACCCCTGTCGGTGGCAACACGCACGCCGGCTACGCTTAATTTCTCTTCCCCAGAGGATGACCGGTCGTGGAGAGGGCCAATGACGATCGATAGAGAGCAAAGCACGGTAACGGAGGGTGAGGACGCCTGCTCGGCATGCCGCGCCCGCGGCTGGCCTTGGCCACCACAATGCCGACCTGGATCCGCCTGCCTCTTCGCGCAGAACCCCTGGGGTGTCCACCGCTTTTTCCGATACAACCCGCTGCTCGGCACGCGTTGCGCCACGGCCGAATGGCCACAAACGGTGCGACGCGCCGCGGCCGCCCGCGCCCACCCCTATTTCGCACCCGAGCTTCTCCACGATCCGGATCGTCATGTACGGCGCCAAGCGATCAAACGCGCGGCGCGAGAACACATCGCGCCGCTGCGCGAGGATAGCGACCCCGGCGTCCGGGCCGCCGTGGCGCGCAAGCTCCTGGGCCATGATCTCATTATTATGATGGACGACCCGGAGGTCGCCATTCGTCGCATCGTGGCATCGCGGGTCACGGCCTACATGCTGCCGCTCATGCTCAGCGACACAGACCACCATGTCCGGCGCGTCCTGGCACGACGCATAGATGCATCCTGGCTCACGATCCTGGCGGAGGATCCCGTCGCCGACGTTCGGGCCATAGTCGCGGGCCGTTTACAATGGGCCGCGCAAGCCTCCCGCCTCGAGTAGACCATGAATGCGGCCGCGCTTCGCCTCGAGTACGCGACGGAGATCGAAAGGACAGCGGCAACCGCCCGCTGGCTTATAGACTCGTGAACGACGTCCGCCACTCCCACGAAACGTCGGCCCCAAGCCCGCCGACGCGCCCTGTCCACCCGAATGACGTGGATAGGCGCCGTATTCTACGGCTTCTCAAGAATCGGCGCCGGTACCGCTATACCCAGCCTGTCGTCCTTCCGGGCCCTGACGGCTACATCGTGCGCAGCCCCTGCTGCTCACGTCGAATCGACGGCACCGGCGGCGTGATAGACATCGCGTGGCTACGTTATCGTAGCGAACATAACATCTGGCACCTCTACCGACGCGATCACGCAACCGAGGCCTGGGTGATCCAGAGCGCGCAAGCTAGCCTTACCGAGGCCGTAGCCGAACTCAATAATGATCCGGCGCGTGTGTTCTGGGCGTGAAAGGCCTCTGCCGGGCCAAACCTCTGGTCCCAGTCGATGGCGCGCGACGGCTAAGGACGCGCACCCGGGCGCGATCATGGCGATCAGTCCGCGCCTGGACGCGGCCCAGGCTCGCGCAGCCCATGGGGCGGGCATAGAAACGAGCAAGGTGGACCCGGATGCGCAAATGATGCGCAAAGACTTACTCAAGGCGCTCGCGGCGCGCGGACTGCCGCGCGTCTATATGGTAGGGGGCCGCGCCTCTTCCGCGGGCTCCTTGTGGACAAGGTTGTCCAAAGACTCTCTCACCACCGCCTGTCGGCGGCTTGGGGGCGAAGAGGATGCCGAGACGCTGGTTGCCAAGGCCCCGCTCCCGCCACCGACCGAGGCCACGCTGCAACGCCGGGCTTTGGGTCTCGACGCGCAACCGCCGCAGATCTTGGCAAACTATGGCCTAGCCTCGTATTGACCGGCACGAAGAGGGTTGCTATGATGACGCTCCATAATTCGCCACGTCTCCCATGAACCCGCGTTCGCACACCCAAGCCCTGCTCGCCATACTCGCCATACTCGCCTTCCCCGTGACAGGGGTTCACGCCGCCATGAGCGCCACCAACACTGCGACACCCATGATGATGGCGACCAGCGGCCCTGCGCCCGTCGCGGGCTCGCGCCTCTCCTGGAGGCGGGGACGGATGGTATTGCGTAACTCCGAGCTCGCGGGCGTCCATCATGGGGGCCGGACGCTTATATTCCGGGGCAAACGGGTCGCCATCGCGCTCGTCGCCCATGCCCCGCGCCATCCAGACATGAGCTTCGAGACCGGAGGTCTCACCAACCCCACCCTCTGCGTATCGCAGGGCGCCCAAGTGACGCTCGAGGTCATGAACATGGACTACGGTCCCGGGATGGCTCACGGCCTTGTCATTACGTCGGCCAAGCCCCCCTATCCCGCACGACTCAGGCGACACCTGCCTCACGTCCTGGCCGATATCCCGCCCCTGCCGCCCCGATCGCGCGCTCGCCTACAGACGGCGCGCTATGCCGAACAGACCGTCCGCTTCATCGCCGGACGCCCCGGGATCTACTATTACATCTGCCCGGTCCCAGGCCATGCCCTGGCCTTTCGAATGTATGGCCGCTTCATTGTCTATCCGGCCGGCCTCAAGACGTGCCCCCGATCTTCAAAGCCCGACGCGCATACAGCAACAAGGCCTGTAACACCCTCTGATTCTCGGCGTCCTTCATAAGCGTCCAAAGCCCAGCGATGCCACCCGAAGGCCGGGGTACGGTGGCGAGATCTTGGGGGAGCTTGGTGGCAGCATCGACGAAATTCGCAAGCGCCCCACCCTCCGACGCACGCTCGAGAAGGTCCAATACAACGGGGAGTGCCTGCAAACCACGATCAAGGAGTGCCGGGGTGAGGCGCTCCTCGATGTGTCCCCACATGCGGGCATAGTAGCCGTCATCCAACCGTCCTAGGCGATCCATGAGCGTCATAGTCCGACTGGCAAGGCCCGCGAGGCGGACCACGAGATCGTCGGTTAGGGCGTCCTCCGCGGCACCTAGGAGTCGCGCGAGATGCGCAAGACGCGCCAAGTCTCCCGAGGCGGCCAGTTGGCCCAAGACCGGGAGGATCTCTGCGATCCTGTGACGCTGCACATCGTCAAGCAGATCCAGCCCCTGGCTTGCCGCTTGGGCCAGTCGCCCGATCATCTCGTCGGTCAGGGTTTCGAAAGCGGCCTCGCTCAAGACCTCGGCGGCACTTGCGGCGTTCATCTTATCGGTCGACATGGTGATCGCTCCTTACAGAAGGCCGCGTACGCTATTCCAGTACAAGCGATTGTAGGCAAGCTTGAACCAATGGATGGCGCGCGTCGGAGGCTGGGGCTTGGGCGGGTTCTTGTAATCAAAGGACGCATAGGTTGCGCGGTCCTTGCCGGCCTCGATGAAGCAAAAGACCTTTCCTTCATAGGAGCGCATCGGTCCGCCCCCGGTTGCAAGCTGCGCGAGGTTCTCCCCCAAGACCTCGGCCTCGTAATGCGCGGTGGACCCGGCTTTGCTGATCGGCAGATTCGTGGTGTCGCCGAGAACGAAGACGTTGTCGCGCCCCTCCATGGCGAGTGTGGCGCGGTTGGTGGGGATCCAGCCCGACGCCCCGAGCTTGTTCTGCTCTACGACTTCCATGCCCTTGTGAGGCGGCACCGCGATCAGCAGGTCGTATTCCACGACGCTCCCCTCCTCGCTATGGACCCGTCTCTGGGCACCGTCGACCTCCTTGGCGTTGAACAAGGTCTCGTAGGTCACCCCCATACGATCGAACTCGGGCGCTGCCCATTTGGCGACATTCTCGAGCGAATGGATGCGTCCTATCGGATAGGTGTACTTGAAGCTGACCTTGTCGAGCAGATCGCGATCCTTGAAATAGTCATACATCATAAAGGTGAGTTCGAGCGGCACCATGGGGCACTTGTGGGGCACACCGGTCACGATCGCGATCCGCCCCCCCTCGAAGGTCCGCAAGGCCTCGGCAGTCTTGAGCGCCGCCTCCTCCGTATACACATGGTGCGCGCTCTCCATGAGGCCCGGGACGGCATTCAGGGTCGGCCGCGACCCCGTGCATATAGCGAGATAGTCGTAACCATACGTCTTGCCGCTCTTGGCCTTCACCTCGTTGTGGTCCAAGTCGAAGGTTTCAACCGGATCCACATGGAAGTGGATGGACGGGTCCAGGAGCGTCTCCTGGTCGACATAAAGATCCGACGCGGCCATCTTGCCAAACGCGACATAAAGGAGGCCCGGCTGATACATATGGCGCGGGCTGGCGGAGAGGACGGTCACAGAGACGTGCGACGCGTCCATCTCGCGACGGAGTCTGCGCGCCAGATTGTTGGCCAGGATCGTGCCGCCCGTCCCACCACCGATTATGAGTATTCTTTTCATGAGATTTGATCTCCTCCAGCTCCCGAAACACCAATCACTTGGCCTTGCGAACACGCAGACGGAAGACGCCTGCCTCCTCCGAGC
This sequence comes from Acidiferrobacter sp., assembly GCF_054609335.1. Classification (NCBI taxonomy): domain Bacteria; kingdom Pseudomonadati; phylum Pseudomonadota; class Gammaproteobacteria; order Acidiferrobacterales; family Acidiferrobacteraceae; genus Acidiferrobacter; species Acidiferrobacter sp. The sequence continues at coordinate 29,599 of NZ_JBTRWP010000025.1, forward strand.
TTGATATCAAAGTGTGTCCGACCTTCTTGATCCACTCCGGAATGTCCTCGGCCGAGCCACGATCCGTCGACAACACCTCGAGCTCCTCTCCGACGCCCGCCGCCTTCATCGCGGCGATCAACTCCATAAGGGGCCCTGGACAGAAGCTCCCGCGGGCATCGACAATCTTCGCTTCGCTCATATTTCCCCTATTCGCTCAAAAGGTAAGGACATGGCTGCCTTCCAGTTCCGCCAGGAACTTCGTGAGCCCCGTCGGTTTATCGAGATACGGCAGGAGATCGCCCGGCCCCAGGGAAAGGATGTCCATGGCCATGGAGCACGGGTAGATCTTCACGGACCCGAGATCTACGGCCTGCGCAAACAGGTCCTGGAAACGTGGCGCATGGCGCGCCTTGAGCAAGCGGCCCACCTCGCCCTCGGCGGGCGCCTCGGGGGCACCTTCGCGCCGAAAAAACGCGAGCGCGTTCATGGACACGAACAGGCCCACGTCACTGCCGCCGGCGGCGGCGACGGCCGCAGTCATGGCCGCCATTTGCAATTTCTCGCGGGTACCGGAGGTAACTATGATGCATAAGCGATCAGACATGGGACTCCCGAAAGACTGCGCGCTTCCTGAAAGTCGCGCGACAATTGAGACATCGCACAGAGAGCAATTGCCGTGCCACGAACCCCTTGGGGCCCGAAGGGCGCAAAAACCCAATATGTGGGGCCTGACGAGGTCTTGTGGGTCGGGTTGACATGACAGCCCTGGCAGTGGTGTCATGACACCATGTCAGAGAGCTCCCTACCCCCCACGCATGAGTCGGTGCAATCGCTGATCGACATGCATGAGCACCCGGCAGTGCTCATTGACCGCAGCTATCGCATCGTCGCGGCCAATCGCGCCTACCGGAACACCTATGGACTGAAAAGCGAACAGCTGATCGGCCGCCATTGTTACGAGGTCTCCCATCACCGCGACTCGCCTTGCCATCTGCATGGCGAGGATTGCCCGCATCAGCAGGTCTTCGCGCGCGGCGAGATTCAACGAGTCGTACACACGCATTTCGACGCGAAGGGCCGGCCCGAATACGTCGGAATCAAGGGGTACCCGGTAAAGCTTCCCAACGGTGAGACCTGTCTCGGGGAATCGATCCAGCGGCTTGCGCCGCCCGGCGAACTAGACTGCGAAGAGATGCGCATGGTCGGAAGGTCGCGCCCCTTACTGCACGCGATCGATCAATTGAGTCGTGCGGCCGCAAGCCCAGCGCCGGTCCTTCTCTCGGGCGAAAGCGGGGTCGGCAAGGAACTCGCGGCCCGCTATCTCCATGACCGCGGCCCGCGCCGCAGTGGTCCGTTTGTGGCGGTCGACTGCACGACGCTTCCCGAGGGTCTCTTCGAGAGCGAGATGTTCGGCCATGAAGTCGGCGCCTTCACGGGCTGCGTCGGCCGCAAAATCGGACTGTTCGAGGGTGCGCGCGACGGCACTCTTTTCCTAGACGAGGTCGGCGAGATCCCGCTTGCCATGCAGGCCAAACTCCTGCGAGCGCTGGAGACGGGGACTTTCCGCCGGGTCGGAGGACGCGAGATCCTGCATGCCGACATTCGCCTCGTGGCTGCGACCAACCGGGACATGAAGAACGCGGTCGCCACCGGTCGCTTCCGCGAGGACCTGTACTACCGCATCGCCTGCGTGACCATCAGCCTGCCGTCGCTGCGTGAACGGCGCGCCGACATTCCGCTCTTGGTCGAGGCCTTGCTAACCCGCATCAACGCCGCCAACGGGCGCCACGCCCGGCTAAGTGAACAGGCCTGGGCGCGCATCATGCGCCATGACTTTCCGGGCAATGTGCGTGAATTGCGCAATATCCTGCAACGCGCGGTGGCACTCTGTCACGGCCAAACGATAGAGCCCGAAGATCTCGGTCTCGAACAAGAGGCCGTGCCGACGATGCCGGCTGCCGCGGCCGACCGAAACCACGGCGACCACCAACAGCTCGCGGCGCTCGCCGAACGCTATGGCGGCAACCGCCGGGCGATGGCCGATGCCCTGGGCGTCAGCGAACGCACGCTTTATCGGCGCCTGGGGCGCCACAAACTCGCGACGCGAAGTACAGACGCCTAAGGCGCCTTTAATGGCGGCCCGCGCCGGACAAGAGACTATCGCCCGTCGCCCCGGGTCCATGTCGGGACTATCCTCAGGCGTATACCTAGGAAGATGCCACCCCAGCAGACGGAGGCCGCATGACTGAACTCGAACGATTCCGGTCGCTTTTCGACCAAGAAGTGTTGCACGCCTTCGATTATTTGCAACTGATCGATGAGTCGCAGTGGCGTGGTATCCCGCGGGACTCGGAGGCCCTCTATCTCGGCACACGCATTAACAAAATCACCATCGCGGCACTGGCCCGTCACTTGGCGACCGCCGAATCGCACTGGATCAGTCGCTTACCGCAGGTCCCCGACAATGGCAGTATGCCCATGGCGGAGAAAGACCCCGCGATTGAGGCCGTGAAGACAGTCCCGAGTTTTATAGCGATCTACGAAAAACGGCACCAAGAAAACATGGGTCGGCTCGCGGCCTTGCGCGAAAAGGACCTCGGCAAGCCGCTCGTGTTCGCCGGGCGCCGCTACACTGGCATGGGCTTCTTGTGGTCGGTGATGGGCCACCACGCCTACCATCTGGGCCAGATGGATCTTCTGATGCGGCAACAGGACCTGGAGGCGCCCGAATACATGGAATGGCGTGAAAAGGACCGGATCCTGGGTTAGGCCAGGGCCCCGAGGGCAGCAAGCCGCGCCAACGACTCCCGCAACTCGGCCTCCCCCGGCGCGCGCACGGTGGCATGCCCCACCTTGCGGCCAGGGCGCGGCGCCTTGCCGTAGACATGCAGGTGCGCCCCTGGCACCGCGAGAACCGCCGCGGCCTCGGGCAGGCACCCCACGAAATTGACCATGCCCGCCGCCGCCAGAGGGCGCGTGGCGCCAAGCGGCAGGCCCGTAACGGCGCGCAAATGGTTTTCGAACTGGCTCGTCTCGGCGCCCTCGATCGTCCAATGGCCGGAGTTGTGGACCCGCGGGGCCATCTCGTTGGCGATCAGATCACGACCCTTCTGAAAAAACTCGACAGCCAGGACCCCCACATAATCGAGATGCTCGAGAAGGCGCCGCGCATAGTCCCAGGCCTGGGCCGTCATCGGGTCGCCGGGCTGCGCCACGGATTGCACCAGCACGCCGTTTCTGTGGACGTTTTCCGTCAAAGGATAGAAGCGCGCGTCACCTAAACGGTCCCGCACGGCGATCAAGGACACCTCGCGATCAAAAGCCACGAAACCCTCAAGGATGAGGGGCGACCCGCAGAGCGCCGCAAACGCACTCTCCGCATCCGCCGCATCGCGTAAAACCCGCTGCCCCTTGCCGTCATAGCCCATGGTCCGCGTCTTCAGGACCGCGGGCCTGCCCACGGCCATAAGTCCCCGCTCGAGGTCGGCGCGTGTGTCGACTGCGACAAACGGCGGCGTCGGAATGCCGAGATCGGCGAAGAGCCGCTTCTCGTGCCAACGGTCGCGGGCTGCGGCCAAGGCTTTGGGGCCGGGGTGCACGGCGACCCGTGACGCCAAACGGCGCAGGCTCGCCTCCGGCACATTCTCGAACTCGTAAGTTACAACCGAGACGCGGCGCGCCAGCTGATCGAGCAACTCCTCGTCACCATAATCCCCGCGAAGGAGTTCCCCCGCGCTACGCGCGCAGGCATCAGCGGCTGGATCCAGAAACAGGCATTGGATGCCGAGCGGCTGGCCGGCCAGGGCCAGCATCTTGGCAAGCTGCCCGCCGCCCATAACACCGACAATCATGGGACGCGCGGGTCCGGGTGCCCAAGCACCGTCTCGGTCTGGCGCGCGCGGAAATCTGCAAGGGCCTCATGGATCGTTGTGTCATGCGCGGCCAAAAGCGCCGCCGCGAACAAGGCCGCATTGACCGCCCCGGCCTTGCCTATGGCGAAGGTCGCGACCGGAACGCCGGCCGGCATCTGCACGATGGACAAGAGCGAGTCCAGCCCCTGCAAGGCCCGGGACTGTACGGGCACGCCCAGCACCGGAAGGGTGGTCTTGGCCGCCACCATGCCCGGGAGATGAGCGGCCCCACCCGCCCCGGCGATGATGGCCTGGAGTCCGCGCCCCGCGGCCTCCGTGGCGTAATGAAAGAGCAGGTCGGGCGTACGGTGCGCCGAGACGACCTGGACCTCATGGGCCACGCCCAGATCGGTCAGTATCTGCGCGGCATGCTGCATCGTGTCCCAATCGGAACGCGATCCCATGATGATACCCACAAGCGCCGACATAGCCCCCCCACCAATCGAATCCGGCCAGCGTGACGGTCCGCCACGAACTGTGGACCCACGGATCGGCAATATTGTGGCATACGGCGCGCCTTCGTGTCCCCCACGCATCAACCACGGCCGGACCCAAACGGCCGCGAGTCGCCCGTCGACCATACCACGCCCCAGCCGAAAGGCCAGGCCCGCAGTTCGCGCAGGCCCCGGGCCCCAAGGTGCGCAGGAAGCGCAAGATCACAGGCCCGGGACCGCATCCGGCCCCCGACGGGGTCTCGCGACGCGGGTGGCAAGACCGAAATGTCGGCCCGGTGCGCGGCGACAGATTGCATGTCGAGGCCGCAGGCTTTATGGTTCCGGTCAAGGAAGACATTGCTTCGACAGAACGAAATGGGAAGGGATGCCTGTGAAAACCATTCGCTACTTCGCCGCATGGGTGCTCGTGTTGAATCTTGCGACGGCGCCCTTCGCGCCTGCCCAGGCCAAAACCGCACCCTCCGCCAACCAAAGCATCGCCCGGGACTTCACGCACCCATCCTCGGCACTCGGCGCCCTGGGCGACACAACCTTGATGGGTGTGGGTCTCGGCCTTCTGGATTATGCGGGCCTGCACAATCTCGATCACCCCGTTGCGCAAGACAATCACGGCGTCTACGCGATCGCCAAAACCCCAAATTTTCCGTTCGAGCTCATCATGGTGACCCTCGGCGGCGCGATCTGGGAAGGCGGTCAGACGCGCCTGGGGCACACGCTCTGGCAAAGCCTTGACGCCGCGGCGCTCGCCGGCGTCTCCACGCAGATCCTGAAATTCACCTTCCAGCGCAACCGCCCCTCGCAGAGCCCGAACAATCCAAACCTCTGGTTTCAGGGCCTCCACTCGCAAAGCTTCCCGAGCGGCGACGTCTCGTCGATCACAGCGCTGGTCACGCCGCTTATCCTCACCTACAAACGACGCGATCCCGCGATCTGGGCGCTCGCCTTGGTCCCGGCCTTCGACATGGTGGCGCGGGTCAAGGCCCACGGACATTGGGAAACCGATGTGGCAGCCGGTGCGGCAATCGGTGCGCTAAGCGGCTACTACGCCCACGAACGCCATAGCCCCTTCATATTGAGCTTGCTCCCGCACGGCTTCTACATGGGCCTGAAGACCGCCTTCTAAGCTGAGAGGCTCGGCGCGTCGTCCGAAAATCGCCAACATGAATCATCAGGACGTCTCGCGGGGACTCAGCATTTCCGCCAATCGCGAAAGTGCGGCGGCGAGTTCACGAGTCGTCTCGGGCGACGGAAGCGGTATCTTGAGCGAGGACTGACCCGTAACCACGTCGCGCTCGACCCACGGGTGGGCCGGACCGTCATCGCGAGCGGCCGCCATAGCCGTTACAAATTCGCGCCCCAAACCGATAAGCGCGGTCCAGGGATCGCGCGCCACACCCGATGGGGCTCGACTGGACTTGGCCTCCCCGCCCCGCGTCGCCTGCGGACGGTCGGCGCCATCTTTGGAATGGACTGCCTCCGATCCCACGCCCACCTCCGGCTCCGTCTTCTCGAAAGCGTGCTCCTCGGCGGGCGTCACCTGCTCCGCCTCACCCATACGCCCGGTGACATTCTCGACATCTTTCATGAAGCGGTTGAGGCGCGAGCCGCCGAGCGACACCTCGCCCGTTCCCCCGTCCAGTACGCCGGCGGACAACGAGCGTTTGAACGCAAGCACCGAGAGCATGCCCTCTTCTATGGTCCCCTTGGCCACGTAATTCACGACACGCACCGGGTGCTTTTGCCCCATACGGTGTATGCGTGCGATGCGCTGCTCGAGGATCGCGGGATTCCAGGGCAGATCCATGTTGATCAAGGTGCTGGCGTGTTGCAGGTTGAGACCCGTGCTGCCAGCATCCGTGGACAGAAAAACCCGGCAGTCCGGATCCTCGCGGAACCTGCGGACGAGCGCGGGACGTTTCTCCGAGGGGACCCCACCGTGAAAGCTCACATACCCCACACCGCGGGCCTTGAGTCTGCGAATGACGATGTCATGACTGCGCGTCCACTGGGAGAAGACCACGGCCTTGCCCTTTTGCGCCGCAAGGTCGTCTATCAGCGCTACTAATTCGTCGGCCTTTACGCCATGATCGCTCTCCTGATCAAGGAGATAGGTGCTGTTACAGGCCATGCGCATATTCTGCAGGGCGCAGGTAAGACGTCTCTGGTCCTTGTCCGACAGAAAGCGCGTCTTACGCCAGCGCTGAACGATACGCGCGACGATGTCCGCGTTTTCCTCGTGATAACGCAGCTGCGCCTCCGTCATGGGGACGAGGACAGTGCTATCGGTACGGCCCGGAAGCTGGCGCAGGACCTCGGCCTTGCGCCGCCGGATCATGATGGGCGCAAGCGTCTGGCCAATTCTTTCAAGGCCGGTATAGCCGGTTACCCGTCCCACCTCGTCGCGCACCTGGTGCTCATGTAATAGCCTCCAGGTGGGCCCGAGCCTGTGCTGATCCACAAACTGAACGATCGAAATCAATTCCTCAAGCTTATTCTCGAGTGGCGTCCCGGTGAGCACGATGGCATAGGGACTGTCGATACGCTTCAAGGCGCGTGCCGCGATCGTGTTCCAGTTCTTGATGCGCTGCGCCTCGTCGACGATAACGAGTTCCGGCGCCCAGTCGGCGATAAGCTCGAGGTCGGGGTTGAGCTTTTCATAATTGGTGATCTTGCAGAAGTCGTCCTGCGCATAATCCTTCTGCCGCTGCGCGCGGCCTCCCGCTATCACGCACGCCTTGCGGCCGGCGAAACGCAGCATCTCGCCCTGCCATTGATACTTGAGCGACGTAGGGCAGATCACCAACACACGCGAGACCCCGAAGTGCCGCGCCAGGATCTCGGCGGCGGCGATCGCCTGCGCGGTCTTGCCAAGCCCCATCTCGTCGCCTATCAGGGCGCGCCCCGCGCGCACCGCGAACAAAGCGCCCTCGACCTGATAAGGGTAAAGCGCAAGCTTCATGAGCCGCGCGCGACCCCAATCGGCGGCGCCACGTGGGAATAGGTGGTCGAGAATCTGGGCCCTGCGCGCGGCATCGCGCAGTCCGGCGACAAAATCCCGAACCTCCTCCGGGACCTGCAGCTCATGCCCCACCTTGGCCGCAGCGGCGATAAATGACTCCAGTTCGCCGACACGGTCGGGGCGCAAGTCCCCATGCGTTTCCTCGAAAAATCGGCGAGCCTCCTTGTGCAAAGCCGTCGGGCAGTCGGTACCGGGGCGAAAACGGACCCACCGATGATCGCCATTATGCAAAACTAGCTCCGAAAATGCCGGCCGATAGCCGCGCGCGAAGACAGCCTTGGCGCCCCGCTTTTTCAGGAGCCTAGCGAGCACGAACTCGATATGCTTGCAGGTGCCCAACTCGTTGGTCGCGAAGTCCGGGCAGGAGCAACGGTTGTCGTCCACATCCAATCCTCGAATCGCTACCCGATAGCGGGATCGACTCGCCGGATTGGTCACCTGGTAGTCGGAGAATATCGGCTCATCCCCGAGATTTTCCCAGCGAAACGCCTGCTCGCGCCCGAATTGCCGGCGCAAAGCGCGCTGCCAGTCAGCGGGGGTAAGGTCGGCGGGTTTGTGGGTGTGGGATATCTTCGGTGGCGCGCGCCTCTTGGGGCGCGAACGGGTCTTGGAACTTTCAGTTCTCATGGATTCCTCAGGAAGCTTATCCGTGATGTCGGCGACGGGTCGGGTGATGCAGACCATTCCATGTCACGGACAAGTGTGTCAGTCTCAGCCGACCCTTCACCGTGCGGTCGGCGGTCGAGACCACGCATCCGCACGGTCCACGTCCAGTATGTGCCGCGCGCCTCAATCTCCTTCGCGGCGGACCCGATCATCCAAGGATCGTGGCGCCGCCTTCCTTATTGCCACGCGACATGCGCACGATACCGGTTCCCCCAGAGGATTGCACAACCAGGACCGCCACGTCGATGTCTCAGCCCAGGAGGGACGCCCTGGAGACAAGCGACCGGTCCGGGCGCGCCTTGTTTGAGGTCCGGCCGCCCCATGGTAGCGAAGATCCGGGGTGCCCGCCGGATAGGGCCCACAAGCACAGGCGCAATCAGGCCCCCTGGCGGCCATCGCGCCGAGCCCCGCCATCGCCGGTGCAGCCCGCAACTATTCTTTGGGCGATCGGATAGGGCGACCATGAAAACCGTGACCCCTCGGGCCGCGCGCCACGCCGGACCCCTGGCGCGCCCGAGTCTCGCGGGTGGAATCGCCCCTGGCGGCGCGCTCCAGGCGGTCACGGACCGCGTCCCATGCCTCGGTGGCGGGCGGCCGCTCGACCAGAACCACGCGGCAAGCCCAGCGATCGATCGCGCGCAGGCGCGCATACAACGCGCGACCATAGGCGTCGGCCGCCCGCGGCATCACCAGCCAGCGGCACCGCACAGGTCTCCGGGCCGGAGGATGGAGGGCCATCACCGCCAGGGGCCGGGGCGCATGGCGCCACTCGCGATCCGGGTCGGTGATGAGCCGTAAGGGCGTCGCGGGCGCGTAATGGGAAGGGAGACGTCCGGGGGCGCGTGGACCGCCGATCGCTAATAATATCGGTGTCCGGCCGATGACCGCGGCCAGCGCCCGTGGCGCCACCGCCCCCGGACGCAGGAGGTACGGCACGGGTCCGCTGAGATCGAGAATGGTGGACTCGAGGCCGACTGCACAAGCGCCGCCATCGAGGATCATATCCACCGCGCCCCCGAGGCCATAAGCGACATGCGCGGCGGTGGTCGGGCTCACGCCGCCAAAGGGATTGGCCGAGGGGGCGGCGAGTCCGCGCCCGAAGACCCTGAGCAGGGCAAGCGCCATCGGGTGCGCCGGGACGCGCAGACCGACCGTGTCTTGGCCCCCCGTGACGCTATCGGAGAGACCTGGGGCACGACGCATAATCAGCGTCAGGGGTCCCGGCCAGAAGTGTTCGGCAAGCCGCCAAGCGACAGGCGGGATGTCACGCGCGTAGTGGCGCATCTGATCGGCATCGCTGATATGGACGATCAGAGGATGGTCGGCCGGACGCCCCTTGGCTGCAAACACGCGCGCCACCGCCAGGGCGTTATGCGCGTCTGCCGCCAGACCGTAGACCGTCTCGGTCGGAAACGCGACCAGACCGCCGCGATCCAGGATTCCGGCGGCGCGCGCGATCTCCGATTCCACGACCCGGCACCCGGGCCGCGGCGCACCATCAAGCTGAACCGGGTTCATTCATCGGTACTCTGGAAGTCCCAGCTCAGGCCGGGGAGTGGGTCTTGAGCCAGTCCTTCAGGGCGGCATTCATGCGCGTCTGCCAGCCTTTGCCAGTGGCCTTGAAGGCTTCTATCACATCAGCGTCATACCGTACCGTTAATGCTAGCTTGGGCGCTTCGGCCTTCGGACGGCCTCGGCGCACCAGCTTGCCGCCGACATACTCGTCTGCCTGTTCGAAGAACTCGTCACTCAGTTCCGGCGCATCGTCCGGATCAATCCACTCGGTGGGCGTACCGTGTTTGTTCGCGCTCATTGGCTTTCCTCATGCTGATGATGCGGCGCGCTTCGCCGCGGGGCGTCCAGACCATGACCACCATCCGGCCATCCAGCTTTCCGACCGTGATGTAGCGCGGCTCGCTGTAGTCCTCGCGGGTATCTTCGGCTGTGAAGTGCCGCCCCGCGAACACCTCGTCGGCACAGGCAAAATCCAGGCCCCGCTCAATCATGGTCTTGTCGCGCTTGTCAGGATCGAAATCGATCTCCATGAGCAATTAGTGTAGTTACAATAATTATGGTCGTCAACTCATGAACGGTGGCTGTCACCACGACGCACACCCAAGCTGTACAGTCGCGCCCGCCCCCCGCCAGTACCGGCTCCCGCTCGACCGGTGTCGCGCTGGGCAAGGTATGTGTCCCGATGGGTACAACGAATACCGGGGACGCGCCTCCCACCGGCTCGTGCCGCTCCTATGGTAACCAGCGCCCCCATCGAATATCGTTGGGTTTCGTAGGCGACATGGGTTCGCAGGAACAGCGCCCTTCGGCAAGGGTCGAGACGTTCCACCGCCCGCAACGTGGACACGTTTGATCCGGCGCCTGAGCCCTGGCGCACCATCAAGCTGAACCGGGGTCATTCGTGGGTACCCTGGGCGAGTGCGGCGATAATCGCCGTCAAGGAAGGGGCGACTGCACGCCAGACTCCAGTGTCGCCTTCGGTATCGTGATAGGGGATGACGACCGGATCAATCCGAAGCCAACGGGCAAGATCGGCACCGTTATCCATTTGTGGGTCGCCACCCGGCGTTGTCTGGTTCAACACGACCCCGGCCAGGACCAGCCCGCGACGCGCGACAGCCTCGACGGTCAGCAGGGCCTGGTGGATGGCGCCGAGCCGGTCGGCGCTTACGATCAGCACCGGCAGGCCGAGGGCCACGGCTAGGTCGGCATTCAGGGCATCGGCCGTGAGCGGCGAATAGAATCCGCCAGCGCCCTCCACCAACAGAAAATCCCCAGGGCAGACCTCTGCACGACACGCCTCGATCAAGTCGTCCAGGCGCAGAGTCCGCCCCTCCAAGGCTGCCGCGCGCTCGGGCGAGAGCGGTGCGCGAAACCGGTAAGGCCCGATACGCGCAAGCGCCTCCCGGCCCCCGATCGCCGTATAATAAGCCTCGCGGTCGCCGGAAGGGACGCCGCCCGATTCCGCGGTGCAGCCCGATTCCACGGGCTTGCGTGGCCGCACGGCGAGACCCTCGAGGGACAATCGCCAAGCCAGCGCGGCACCGACAACGGTCTTGCCGACGCCCGTGTCGCTCCCTGTGATAAACACCCCCCGCATCGCACCTCCCCGCTCTTGACCACCCATGACTGAATCTCCCCACGGCATTGCGCACAGGCCCGCATGCGGACCGTTCAGCAACCGTGGCCCACCATCAAGAAACCGCTGTCCAGAAAACCCCGCATCCCGCGCATTGCGGCCGAATGCTTAGCCTCGACGAATGCAGCTTTTCGCCCTCTATCAGATATCCGACAGCACGGCCGCGATAGTCGCGGTCAAGGTCGACAGATCCTCCGGACTTATGACATAGGGAGGCATCAGATAGACCAGCCGGCCAAAAGGACGCAACCACACGCCGGCGTCCACGAACCGTGCCGTAAGCGCGGCCAGATCGAGGGCTTCGCGGGTCTCCACGACCCCGATCGCACCCAGCACCCGGACATCACCGACCGCGGCCAGTCCGCGACAGGCGTCGAGCTCGCGCGCCAACTGGTCGGCGATCCGCCCGACCCGGGCCTGCCAATCGCTCGCAATCAGCAGATCGATGCTGGCCACCGCAGCCGCGCACGCCAGCGGGTTGGCCATGAACGTCGGCCCATGCATGAGGCAGCCGGCCTCGCCACGCCCAATCACTGTGGCGATCTCGGCGGTCGTCATAGTCGCGGC
>NZ_JBTRWP010000026.1:0-40122 GCF_054609335.1 Acidiferrobacter sp.
TATGGTGGGCGATAGTGGGTTCGAACCACTGACCCCTGCCGTGTGAAGGCAGTGCTCTACCGCTGAGCTAATCGCCCGGTGCGGTGTGAGTTTACGGAAAACCAGGGACTTGGTCAATTTCGGGACGCCTTTTGTTAGAATGATTTCCATGAGCGAGAACTATCGGAAGGCAGTCCGGGACGCCCGCCGCTTGGCGCGCACCCACAGCAGCGGCATCCTATCGACATTATCGGCGGAGATGGGGGGGTGGCCCTTCGGGTCCGTCGCGCCTTATATCCTCGATTTCGAGGGGAACCCCATCCTTTTGCTGTCGGATCTGGCGCAGCACAGCCACAATATCAAGCAGGACGAGCGGGTGAGCCTGATCGCCTGGGAGGACGAAAAGAGCGACATCCAGCAGTCGGGTCGGGTGACGCTTCTGGGGCGGGCTGTTATCACGGAACAGAACGAGAGTCTGCGTGACCGCTACCTGCGCTATCTGCCGCAGGCACAGGAATATTTCGCCATCCACGACTTCCGTTTCTATAAGGTGGCGGTCGAGCGGGTACGCTTTATCGGCGGCTTCGGCGACATCCACTGGATCCGCGGCGAGGATTACCGCCTGGCGGCGGACGCCTTCGATGCGGGATTGGTGGGCGCCGAGAGCGGGGCCGTGGTGCACATGAATGCTGACCACAAGGATGCCCTGGTCCGCTACTGCCGCGCCCATGGTGTGGACGAGCCCGAACCCCGCCTTGTCGGGCTTGACCCCGAGGGCTTCGACGTGGCGACCCGCAAGGGTCGTCTGCGTATCGACTTCGACGCCCCGGTGCGTGATGCCCAAGGGCTACGCGAGGCCTTCGTGCGGATGTCGCGGGCCTCAAGCGCCCGTGGGGACGACCTCCCAGGAGCCATTTCCGGTTAGGTTCAAACGCGTCTTGTGATAGGCGTTCAGGGCGGAACGGTGGCCCACGCTTACCACGGTGCTCTCGGGGAGGCGTTTGCGCAGAAGCGTATAGAGCTCACCCTCGGCCTGCTCATCGAGCGCCGATGTCGCTTCGTCCATATAGATCCATTGGGGTTTCTGCAAGAGGATCCGCCCGAACGCAAGGCGTTGTTGTTCGCCGAGGGATAGGATGAGTGGCCAGGTCTTTTGCTCGTCAATCTGCGGTATAAGGCGCGCCAGGCCCACTGCGGCGAGCACTTCACTTATCGTCTCGGGCGGCGTCTCAGTGTCACCGTGCGGGTAGAGAAGGACATCGCGCAAGGTCCCGAGGGGCAGATAGGGCTTCTGCGGCAGGAAGAGTGAGGATGCCTTGGGGGGTATGGCGATGCGGCCTTGCCCAAAGGGCCAGATGCCCGCGAGCGCCCGCAAAAGCGTGCTCTTGCCGCTACCCGAGGGGCCCGTGAGGAGCACGGTCTCCCCAGGACCCACGGATAGCGACAGATCGGATAGCAAGGGGCGGCCGTCAGGGACATGGAGGCTTACCGACTGAAGGCTGAGCGTATCGGCGGTCTCATGGGTGATGGCGTCGATCTGGGTGGCCGTCGCGCGCACCTCGCGCATGTGCTCGCTAAAGCCCGTGAGTCGGTCCACGACTGCGTGCCAGGCGGCGAGGTCGGGATACATCGTCACGACATAGGAGAGCCCGCCCTGCACCTGCTGGAAGGCCGATGAGATTTGCATGACGAGCCCGAGCTGGATTTGCTTCGCGAAGTAACTGGGCGCCGCGACCAGGAACGGGAAGATGATGGCTACCTGCCCATATCCCGACGAGAACCAATTGATGATCTTCTGCCGACGCATGATGGCCCAGTAGTTGCGGAAGATGTACGCGAATCGCGTGCCGAGACTCTTGTGTTCCAGGTCTTCGCCACCGTAGAGCGCGATGCTCTCCGTGTTCTCGCGCACACGCACCAAGTTGAAGCGGAAGTCGGCGTCGAAGCGTTGCTGGTTGAAGCTCAAACCGATCAGTGGCCGGCCCAGTTTCAGCATAAGCCAGGTGCCGCCCACGGAGTAGATGAGGGCCGCCCACACGAGATAGCCCGGGATGAGCCATTTCTGTCCATCGATCGGGATGGTCAGGCGGTCCGAGAGCGTCCAGAGCATGACCACGAACGAGGCTATGGTCACGATCGAACTCAAAAGCCCGAGGCCGATTTTCAGGATGCCGCGTATGAAGGCGCCGATGTCGTCGGCGATACGTTGATCGGGGTTGTCGGTGCCGTCGCGGAGCAGCTGCATGCGGTAGTAGGCTCGTCCGCTCAGCCAGTCGTCGAGATAGTGATGGGTCATCCAGCGTCGCCACCGGATCTGGAGCATTTCGCCGAGATAGGTCTGATAGACGAAGCCCGCGATATAGAGTCCAGCGAGCCATGAGAAGCGCAGCATGTCGGCCCAAAACGCCTTTTCATTGTAATGTTGGAGGGCGTCGTAGAAGCCGTTGTACCACTCTGTTATCAGGACATTGATGTAGACGAGACCCAGGCTCAAGCCGATGACCACCGCGAGCAGTCCGTAGGCCGACCAACGCTCCTTGGACTTCCAATAAGGTGCGGTGATGTGCCATGCGCTGCGAAAAAAAGCAAGATTGAACCGTTCCATCTGTGAGATAGGCCCCCGGCATTATTTGGGACGCTCTGGAGCGTCTGGCCCTCGGACCGCGCCGGGGCCGCTTTCGTTCCCGCATCATAACATGGCCTGATGGGGGTGGCGGGGCCGGACTTTCCGGTCCTTGACCTCCATTGCGCCATCGCATAGGGTTTGTTGGTCCATGTAGTCCCCACAATAATGTTTCGGGAGGAAACACGAACATGAAGGCACGACCCGCGGTACGTCGGTCTATCGTCGCAGGATTTGCGGCCCTCGCTTCACTCTCCGGTTGCAGCCATAAAAAGCCCCAGGACTCCGAGTCAACATCCAAGACCGCGCTGGCCTCGCCTCATACATGGCCGCTCTATGGTTTGAATGCCGCCCATGATGCGCGTTACAAGGATGCTGGAGGTAAGGCCGTGCAGTGGGTCTTTCATGTCCCGGGCGCGGTGCCTAAGGGTATGAAGAAGGCCGCCATCAAGAAGACCTACGTGAGCATCACCGCAGTCCGCGACCTGGTCGGCATCCCGATCGGCGCGGCGGTCGCCGATGGCACGGTGTATGTGCCGGATGACAATGGCTTCGTCTACGCCCTGGATGCGTCGAATGGTCATATGCGCTGGAAGTTCAATGCGCTAAACCAGATCATGACGACACCGCTCGTGGCCGGGACGGGCGCCAACAAGCTCGTATATGTGGGCGGCGGCAATTCGACCTTTAGTTATACCCAGGCGATCAAGTTCGGGCACAAGGGCGCGCAGGTCGTACGCGGGACCGATGTCAACGGCATCTATGCGTTGCATGCCGCGACTGGCAAGCTGGCCTGGGTGTATCACACCAAGGGCGAGGATATGCCGACTCCCGCGATCGTCGGTGGGACGCTGGTTTTCGGCAACGGCGATGGCCACATCTACGGGCTCGATGCGGCGACCGGTCAATTCAAATGGCGGGTCGGCATCAAGTCCTTTGTGAGCATGTCGTCGGCTACCGTCTACCATAACATCGTCATCATGGGTGGTACCCATCCGAGCGCCTTTTATGCCGTGAACGCCAAGACCGGCAAGCTGGTCTGGCATATCGCTCCCAAGGGCGTCTTCTCGAGCAGCATGGGCGATTGCGCGCCAGCACAGGCGCAGGGCATCGTGGTCACGCAGTTCGAGCAGAAAGCCAAGGGGCATAGGCGCGCCAAGAGTGTCGAGATGGCGCTCGACGCCAAGACCGGCACGGTCTTGTGGCAGACGACGCTTGGGACCGGCAAGGTGCCCCCGCGCAACAAGGATGCGGTCCCCATGATCGTGGGTGGCACGATCTACACCGGCAGCCCCGTTACGGCGAGCGCCTATGCCGTCGACTTGAAGAGCGGCAAGGTCCTCTGGCACACGCCTCTCAAGGTCAAGATGAAGGCCGCACCGAGCGTGTCGGGTTCGCATGTGATCTTCCCGGTTGGTAATGGCGCGATATTCGTAGTCAACCGCAAGACCGGCAAGCTAGAGTCGAAATACATGACGCATCACGGCGGTTTCGGCCCACAAAACGGGGTCGTGATCGGGCAGACCTACTTGATCGGCAGCAACTTCGGCTGGATGTATGCCTTGCCGATCAAGACGCTCCTTGGGGGCGCCAAGTCGTCTTAACGGCGGTGCTACGATCTTGGGCACGGGGGGCGCGGCGGCTGGGTGGCCGCCACCGCCTCTTGGTGTCAGCAGCGGTCGGGATCGCTGTGTTCCTGGCGGTCCCGGTGCGCACCTTAGCGGACATTCGCCTGCTCTTGGGATGGGACGCTGCGTGTCTGGTCTTTCTTACGCTCGCTTGGTCGGTGATGGCCTGGGCCGACGCCAAGGAGACTGCCCGCAGTACCGTGGGCCAGGATCAGAGCGGCTTTGCGCTTCTTCTGGTCGCGCTCATCGCCGCCACGGCGAGCCTCTTTGCGATCATCTTTCTTCTGGGGTACGTGAAGGCCGCACCTCCCTCCAGCAAAGTCTTTTATCTCGCGCTTTCTGTGTCGGCGATCGCCTGTTCGTGGTCGGTCGTGCATACGCTTTTTGCCTTCCACTACGCGCATCAGTACTACCGCGGGCGGGCCGTGCAAGACGGCGTGCGCGATGATGGCGGTATCGCCTTTCCGGGACATGCCTTACCGCACTACATGGATTTCCTGTACTTCTCTTTCGTGATCGGCATGACCTCGCAGGTCTCGGACGTTGCCATCACCTCGCATAGTGTGCGGCGTGCGGCCTTGCTCCATGGGGTTTTGTCGTTTGCCTTCAATACCCTGATTCTGGCGCTCACGATCAATATTGTCGCGGGCCTCATGTAGCACGCCTTACGGGGCGGGATTCGGGGACCGTAGGTGGATCTCTTCGATGGCCGCGAGCGCCTCGGGGGATAGCACGATCTTCGCGTGCGCGACATTCTCCTTCAGCTGATCAAGAGTGCTAGCACCTAGCAGAGTCGATGCCGTGAAAATGCGCGAGCGCACGAAGCCGAGCGCAAGCGCGCCCAGCGGCAGCCCGAAGCTCTCGGCAATGTGCGCATAGGCCTCCACGGCGGGATCTATCGCCGGCTTGCGATAGCGTGGGCCAAACTGCGGGAAGCGATTCAGGCGCGCCTCAGGGTCGGTGTGCGTGAGGTACTTGCCAGTCAAGAGCCCGAAGGCGAGCGGACTATAGGCGAGCAGGCCCAGGCGTTCGCGATGGCAGATCTCGGACAGCCCCGCTTCGAAGGACCGGTTCAGGAGATTGTAGGCGTTCTGGATGGTGATGACGCGCGGCAATCCGAGGCGTTGCGCCGCCTCCAGGAAGCGCATGGTGCCCCATGGGGTCTCGTTGCTAAGCCCGATATAGCGCACCTTGCCCTCGGCGACGAGGGTCGCCAGGGCATGGAGTTGTTCTTCGATGCGGGCGGCCTCGTCGCCTGTTTCGCGTACCTCGTACTGCGTGCCGCCAAAGAGCGGCAAAGGGCGCGATGGCCAGTGGATCTGGTAGAGGTCAACGTAATCGGTCCTGAGCCGCCTCAGGCTCCCTTCGAGCGCCTCGCGCATATTGGCGAGATCGAGGGCGAGTGGGCCGCCCCGAATCCAGGTAAAGCCCCGCGACGGGCCCGCCACCTTGGTGGCGATGACCACGTGGTCGCGCGCCTGACGGGCCAGCCACTCGCCGACGATGGCCTCGGTGGCGCCTTGGGTCTCCGGACGGCCGGGCACGGGATACATCTCCGCCATGTCAAACAGCGTGATGCCCTCGGAGAGCGCGAAGTCGAGTTGGGCGTGGGCCTGGGTCTTGTCGGTCTGTTCGCCGAAGGTCATGGTGCCAAGGCCGATGTCAGACACGGCGAGGTCGGTGCCGGGAAGATGATAGTTGTGCATGGCCGGACTTTGCCAATTTGCCCCGGGGCTGTCAAATCGCCGCCAGCGGGGACCGTTTGGTATACTGCCTGCGCACAGGGAGACGCCTGAAGCGCCTTGCATTGTGCAAGACGATTATCCGTATACTGCCTGCGCACAGGGAGACGCCTTTTCAAATCTCCTTAGTTCTCAAGATCACAAGACCCGGCGTGTGCAGGCCGGCGGTGTACGCCCGAGAGAGACGTGTAGTCAGGCGCGCCCAGGCCCGCGTGGAGGATGGATCGCTTTGGAAGTGTGGCTCATATGAAGGCGCTTGGGTGGTCATGGCAGTCTTAGGCGCGCAGGCGCGGCGCGGGATCGCCATCTTCGGCGCGCACGGACAGCTAGGCCGGGTGTTGACGCGCGTGTTGGCCTGCTTAGGACCCGTGCATGCCCTCGGGCGCGCAGACTGCGACGTGGGAGACGAGGAGGCAGTGCACGCCACTGTGCGCCGCTTGATGCCGGGCGTGATCGTGAATGCATCCGCCTATACCGCCGTGGACCGGGCCGAGTCCGAGCGCGACGTGGCACACCGAATCAACGCACAGGCGCCGGGTTTTCTGGCCGACGCGGCGTCGGCAAGCAACGCTTGGCTTGTGCATTACTCGACTGATTACGTCTTCGACGGGTGCAAGGGCGCGCCTTACGAGGAGCGCGATCCCACGGCCCCGCTCAACGTCTATGGTGACAGCAAGCGTCGCGGAGAGGAGGCGGTACTGGCGCGTCCGATCATGGCCTTCGTGCTGCGTACGGCCTGGCTCTATGATCGCGAGAGCCGCAATTTCTTGACCACCGTTCAGCGTCTGGCCGCCACAGGGCCGCTGCGCATCGTCGCTGATCAGTATGGGACTCCGACCTCGGTCGTGGCGCTGGCCGAGGCCACGAGCGCCATCCTCCGCCACCCGGACGCGGCTGGCGCGGGCGGGCTCTATCATGCCGCTTGCATGGGCGAGACGAGCTGGCACGGGTTTGCGTCTGCGATCGTAGAGGCTATTGGGGCCACAGTCGAGGTTGCGCCGATTACAACCGCGGAGTACCCAACCGCGGCGCGGCGCCCGACGTATTCAGTCCTCGATTGCCATCTCCTGGAAGAGCGCTTCGGCATTGTTTTGCCTTCATGGCAGCGCGCCCTTGCCGATGTCTTAAGGGTCCGGCCATGAACGTGCTTGCGATCGAGACGGCAACGGCCTCTGTATCGGTGGCCCTGGGGAAGGGGGAGACGGTCTACGAGCGCCATGTGCGTGACGCCACGGCGCGCGCCGAGACCGTGCTCGATCTCTTGCGAGCCTTGTGCGCCGAGACGGAGACTCGTTTGGAGGCGATCGATGCTATCGCCTTTGGGCGTGGCCCGGGGTCGTTCACGGGTCTGCGAGTGGCCGCCGCCGTTGCTCAGGGACTTGCCTATCCGCGCGACCTGCCTGTGATCCCGGTGTCGTCGCTGGCCGCGCTGGCCCAGGGGGCGCCCGGACGGCGGATACTGGCGGCCCTCGACGCACGTCGCGATGAGGTCTACTACGGATGCTTCAGACGCGCCGATAATGGACTGGTAGTCCCCGAGGCCGACGAACAGGTGGGACCGCCTGACTGCGTGTCGTGCGCGATGGGCGTCGATATCGCCGTGGGAAGCGGGGTCGATCAGTACGTGGATCGTTTTCTGCCCGCGCTCGTGCAGACGCGCGATCCCGGGCGCGTGCCCACCGCGTCCGCGGTGCTGGCCTTGAGCCTGGAGGCCTACGCCCGGGGCGCATGGGTGCACGCCTGCGATGCGCTACCCGTGTATCTGCGCGACGACGTGGCGCAGGCCCGGATCTAAGGAGGACCACCGTATGGACGCCGATCTCGATGCGCTCGAATTCGCGGGTATCCGCAGACTCTTGGAGCGACTGACCTCGACCCCCTACGGGGCCGATGCGGCCCGCGCCTTGACCCCGGCCCCGGACGTTGCGACCGCTTTAGGTATGCAGCGCTCGGTGACCGCCGCGCGGCTTGCCATAGAGAGCGGCGCCCACGCCTTACCGCGACTACCCGACATACGCGCGGCCTTACGGCAGGCCGCCCAGGCGAAGAGCGCCCTTGCCGGGACCGCGCTTGCCCATATCGCTCAGCTGTTGCGTGCCGCCGAGCCCTTGCGCGCCCTCTGCGGCCGCTTTCCCAATCTCAGTCTCGATGAGGCGTCCTTGGCAGGCGCGCCTGATCTCTTGGCGCGCCTGGAGGCGGCGGTGACCCCGACCGGGCGCCTGACCGATGGGGCAAGCCCCAGGCTCGTGGAGATCGCCCAGGAGTTCACGCGTGAGCGCGAGGCGGTCGAGGCCGTGCTTGCCACGCGGCTCACGGCGCTTTCGCTCAAGAATGAGGATGGCGAGACCATAGTCACGAATGGGTCAAGGATGCTTTTGGCGCTGCCCCCCGAGGCGGCCGCCCAGGTCAAAGGTGTGCGTCGTGGGCCCGCGGCCTATGGACGCCGCTCTCTGGTGGAGCCCCTGGAGGCCGTGGCAGCCAATAATCGGCTCGAGGCGCGGGCTGGCGAACGCGATGCCGAGGAGCTCGCCGTGCGCCGTGCGCTCACAGCGGAGGTGCATGCTGCGCAAGGTCCGCTCGATGCCTTACTCGGGACCATCGCGTGGATCGATATCGCCTTCGCCGGGGGCCACCTCAGCATCCATATGAACGCTCACGCGCCGCAGTTCACGGCCGAGCCCGCCTTGCGTTTGGAGGCGGCCTATCACCCGGCCATGCTGCTGGCCTTCGCCGATCGGCGCGGGCCTAAGCCCGTGCCCTTATCCATCACGCTCGATGCCCATCATCCGATGCTGCTGGTGACAGGCCCCAATACCGGCGGCAAGACCGTGGTCTTGAAGACCGTGGGCCTATTGGTCGCTATGGCCTATTGCGGGCTACACCTGCCGGCGGAGGGGCAGGCCGTCATCGGTTGTTTCGGTCGCGTGATCGTGGACATCGGGGATCGCCAGAGTCTGCTCCATCAGTTGTCCACATTCGCGGGCCATGTGGAGGTCTTGAAACGCCTGTTGGACGAGGCCCGCGCCGACACGCTCGTGCTCATGGACGAACTGGGCACGGGCACCGACCCGGAAGAGGGGGCGGCGCTTGCCATGGCGGTACTCGATGAACTTGCGCGTCGCGCGGTGCGTGGCATCATCACGACCCACTTAAGCCCGCTCAAGGGCTACGCGGCCGCCCACCCCTATCTCACCAACGCCACCATGCGCTTCGACAGCGAGCAGCTCGTTCCGACTTATGAGCTCGAGGTCGGCCAGAGCGGCTCCTCGCATGGGCTCACGATCGCCGAGCGTCGCGGGCTTGCCCCCACGCTTTTAGAGGCCGCGCGCGCCCATCTCACCCGTCTCGAGGCCGCTCGCAGGCCCCCACCCTGAGCGCTCAGTCTTCCTCGTCGTCGGGTTCGGGCACCGGCGCTACGGCATGGACCTTGAGCCGTGCCATCTGGATCGCGGTTCCGCGCGTACGCACGATGTCGACGAGGTAGCCGTTTAGGAGCAGGCTCGTGCCCGGTGACGGGATGTCCTCCAGGTATTCGGTGATGAGGCCGTTCAGGGTCTTGGGGCCGTTCAGAGGCAACTGCCATCCGAGCGCGCGATTGATGTCGCGGATGTTGGTGCTGCCATTGATGAGGAAGCTGCCGTCCGGCTGCGGGAAGATGTCGTCGGGGGTACCTGGCGCCTGGGTCGTGAATTCGCCGACGATCTCCTCCAGGATCTCCTCCAGGGTGACGAGGCCCATGAGGTCGCCGTATTCGTCGACCACCAGGCCGATATGGCGACGCATCGTCTTGAAGTTTAGGAGTTGGGTGGCGAGCGGCGTGCCCTGGGGGATGTAGTAGGGCTCAAGGACCGCCGATTCGAGACTCTCGCGGGTGAGTCGTCCGGCGAGCGCCAGATGCAGGGCGCGCCGCACGTGCAGCATGCCTATGACATTATCCAGACTGCCTCGGAACACCGGGAGCCGCGTATAATGGCTGCGTCCGAGGAGGTCCACGATCTCGTCCCAGTCGGCCTCGAGATCGAGGCCCTCCACCTCGCGACGCGGCACCATGACGTCTTCCACCGTACTTTTCTCGAGGTCGAGAATGGCGAGCAGCATCGCGCGGTGGGAGGTGGGGATGAGGCTTCCGGCCTCCAGGACCACGGCGCGCAATTCCTCGGCGCTCATTTGATCCGGCGTCTTGGGTTTCACCGACACCCCGAAGGCCCGCAGCAGGTGATTGGCAATGAAGTTGATGGTGGCTACGAGCGGGTAGACCACGCGCAAGAGGGGCGTGAGCACGTAGGCCGACCCGAAGGCGACCGGTTCGGGGTAGAGCGCTGCGAGCGTCTTGGGGGCGACCTCGGCCACGATCAGGATGACGAGCGTAAGTAGGCCCGTAACGAGCGCGAGCACGCCCACCCCATAGAGTTGGATGGCCATCAGAGTCGCCACCGACGAGGCGGCGATATTCCCGAAATTATTGCCGAGCAGCACGACGCCTAAGAGGCGATCGGGACGCCGTAGCAGGCGGCGCGCAAGACGTGCCCCCCGGTGACCGGCTTCGGCCAAGTGCCGGAGCCGGTAGCGGTTGACCGTCATGAGGCTGATTTCGGCCGCGGAGAAGAACCCCGAGAGGAAGATCAAGAAAATCAATACGCCGGCCAGCGTAGCGAGGCGGACGTGGTCCAAGGGTCGAGGCGGCTCCAGAGAGTGAAGCGAGTGACCCTACCATAGGCCGCGGCGTTTTTCGAGACCGGCTCGATACCCGAGCCCCGGAACAGGGCTGCGGGAGCGGCTTTTTAGCGGGGCAGGACCAGCTTGAAGAGGAATTCCGCGCTCAAGTAGGCAAAGACCAAGAGCACGAAGCCACCGATCGTCCAGCGCACCGCGTTCAGGCCTCGCCAGCCGAATTGACGGCGGCCTATGAGCAGGACGGCGAAGGCAAGCCAAGCGACCAGCGACAGGATGCTGTGATGGGTGAACGGCAGCGGGTTTCCGAAGAGTTGCTCGGAGAAAAAGAAGCCGCTTACGAGCGTCAGCGTGAGCAGCAGAAAGCCCACCTGGATCATCTCGAACATGAGCGTTTCCATGGTCTCCATGGGGGGGATGGCGCGCAGCGGTTGCCGCGTATAGCGTCGCCGCAAGCGACTCTCCTGGACCCACAAGAACAGGCTTTGGACGACCGCGATGCTCAACAGGCTGTAGGCCAGGATCGAGATGACGATATGGGCCACGAGCCAAGGGTCGGAGATGCGCGTATCTTCGCTGCTTGCTGGCAGAAAGATCTGTCCTATCGTGGCGATCGCGGTGCTCGGCATAATGAAGGCCCCGAGGCTTCCAATCGGTTTGCGCAGGGACGCTATCAGGAATATGGCGGCCACCGCCCAGGCATCCAGCGAGAGTATGGTGCCCACGCCGAGCGTGAGGTGGCCGTCGTGATCGATGTCCCCGATGAGTAAAGCGCCTTGCAGCACCACCCCGAGCCCGCCGAACGCCATGGCTCGCTTTAGGTCGCCCCCGGCGTTCGGCAGCGTCTCGAGTACGCGCCAGTAGAACACGGCCGAAACCGTGTACAGGCCGATGGCCACAATATGGAAGAGGAGTTGTATCATAGGCGGCATTGGTATCGTGGCGCGATGATGTCATACCCAGGGGGGCTGCGGGAAGGCCCGCGTTTGGTCAAGACCCCTGACCGCGGGCGCAGCATCAATAGGAGACGGAAATGTTTGAAACCTTGAGTAAGCGTTTACAAGGGGCGCTGCGCACCCTGCGTGGAGAGGCACGGCTTTCCGAGAAGAACATCGGCGAGGCCTTGCGCGAGGTGCGTATCGCCTTGCTGGAGGCCGATGTCGCGCTCTCGACGACAAAGAGTCTCATAGAAACGATACGCACGCGGGCGCTGGGCCAGGAGGTGATGGCGACCTTAAACCCGAGCCAGGCGGTCATTAAAGTTGTTTATGACACCCTCGTCGAGACTATGGGAGTGGCCTGCGATCGCCTGAATCTCGCGACGCGCCCCCCCGCGGTGGTCCTGCTCGCGGGTCTCCAGGGCTCCGGCAAGACCACGAGCGCGGCCAAGCTTGCGCGCCTTTTGCGCGAGCGTGAAGGCAAGAAGGTGGCGCTCGTGAGTGTCGATATCTATCGCCCGGCGGCGATGGATCAGCTCGAGCGCCTGGCTGAGGAGGTTGGGGTCACCTTCTATAAGGGCTTGCCCGAGGAGCGCCCGGAGGCGATCGCGCGCCGGGCCCTGGATCTGGCGCGTCGCGAGGCGATCGAGGTACTCATCGTCGATACCGCAGGCCGTCTGCACGTGGACGAGGAGATGATGAGCGAGGTGCGGGCGCTGCATGCCGCTACCGATCCCATAGAGACCTTGTTCGTCGTCGACAGCATGACAGGCCAGGACGCCGTGAACACCGCCCAGGCCTTCGATGCGGCCTTGCCGCTTTCCGGTGTGATCCTCACCAAGACCGACGGTGATGCGCGGGGCGGCGCGGCGCTGTCGCTGCGCGCAGTCATCGGCAAGCCGATCAAATTCCTCGGTACGGGCGAAAAGACCGACGGCCTGGAGCCTTTCCATCCGGAGCGTCTGGCCTCGCGCATCCTTGGCATGGGCGATGTCCTCACCTTGATCGAGGAGGCGGAACGCAAGGTCGATCGCGAAAGCGCCGAGCGCCTGGCCGACAAGTTCAAGAAGGGTAAGGGTTTCGATCTCGAGGATTTTCGCGAGCAGATGCTGCAGATGGAGCGCATGGGGGGTGTTGCAAGCCTGCTGGACAAGCTCCCGGGCATGAGCGAGCTCCCAAGCGCCGCGCGCGCGCAGATGGAGAATCACGATACGCGTCGGCTCGTCGCCATCATCAATTCGATGACACGCCAGGAGCGGCGGTTTCCTGACACCATCCGTGGCTCGCGCAAGCGGCGGATCGCACAGGGTTCGGGCACGGGTGTGCCGGAGGTCAATCGGCTTTTGAAGCAGTTCGCTCAGGCCCAGCGCCTCATGAAGCAGATGGGTAAGGGGGGATTGAAGCGGATGCTGGCCGGTATGAAGGGAAAAATGCCGGGTTTACCCTTCTAGAAGGACCTTGCCCCAGCGCGCGGTGCGCCCTATAGTGGCGCAAGCGGTCTTTAGGGCGCGTCGCGGCGCGGATGGTCGGCAAGGGAGGCTATAAAGATGGCCACGGTGACAGAAGCGAGAATTCCGGATCGGCGCGGTAGCGGACGCAAGATGATTCAACACTTGTTGTCCGAGCGGCGTGACATGCTCGTGCTCTTTTGCCGGGTCGCAGGTCTTGGTCCATTCTCTGATCGGAAGACACACGTAGACTTGCTGCAGGCCTTTTGCCAGATCCTCGTGGATTATATGGGCGCGGCACACTTTTCGTTGTATCAACGCATCGTGGAAGGTAATGAACGCCGCCAGGATGTGCTGGTTTTGGCCGACAAGATCTACGGGCGTATCGAGGCCAGTACGGAGACTGCGATCTGGTTCAACGACAAGTACGACCGCTTGAGGGATGAGGTCTTGGCGGCCGATCTCCATGCTGACCTGTCGGTCTTGGGCGAGGCGCTCGCCACCCGCATCGAACTTGAGGACCGTTTGATCGCTGCTATGGGCTAAGTCGTGCTCGGCGCCCCCATAGGGCGCGTAGGGCGATCCAGTGCATGCGTGGGTCCGGTAACAGGATGCGGCCCGCCAGCAGTCTTCGAGGGTCCGCCCTCATTTCTTCAGAAAGTTCCACAAGCAGGCACTCCCCGAGCGCGGCAAGCACGCGCGTGGAACGTGGCAGGAGCGGCGCGGTCAGGGTCTGGCGCCGCGCGACCTTGTAGGCGTTTGCCGCCCAGTCGCGCAAGACCTCCATGGCCGCTTGTGGGTCACCTCGCTCATGGTTCCGGCTCGATGCCTCAGCCGCGAGCGATGCAATCTCCCAAGGACGATGACGGCAGGCGAGGCCTATGGTTTGCAGGCGCGCGGTGAGGGCGTAGGCAGTCCCGACCTGCTCGGCGTAGCCCAGGGCTTCGGGTGCGACGGCGCCCTCGAGGGCGGCGACGAGCCTTAAAGGTCGACCCCCTTGCCCCGTGAGGAGCGTACGAAACAAGTCCCCCGGAAAGCGGTCCGCCAGTGCGGCCTCGGCCCGCGCGGCCTCGATCGCGCTTAGTGCGATCGCGCACACGGATCCGGACGGGAGCGCGCGAGCCAGAGGGTGGCGGGCCGCACCGGTCGTGGCCGCCGCAAGTTCCGCCTCCCAGAAGGCGATCTTCGCGCGCCGCACCTCGGGCGCGGGCGTTGCGATTAGCACGTTCTGGATCTCATCGAGCACGGCGTAGAGCGCGCGCAGCGGCGCCCGCGCGCGGCAGAGGGCGTAGCGCGCGCTTAAAGTGAGCGGGGTGGTCATGGAAGCGGACCGCGCCCGCCGCTGGGCTGCGCCTTGGGCGCCGTGGCTCTATCTCTTGAGCTGATCGCGTTTGCCCTTGACCTCGTCCCACTGCGCGGCATCGGGGAGGGCATCCTTCTTTTCGAGAATGACAGGCCACGCCTTGGCAAGTTCGGCGTTGACGGCGATGAAGTCGCGCTGATCTTCCGGGACTTCATCCTCCGAGAAGATAGCCGATACCGGACACTCCGGGACACATAAGGTGCAATCGATGCACTCGTCGGGATCGATGACGAGAAAGTTGGGGCCTTCGCGAAAGCAGTCGACGGGACAGACCTCCACGCAGTCTGTGTATTTGCATCGAATGCAGCTCTCGGTGACCACGTAGGCCATAACACGCTTCCTCCCAAAAGCCGCCATATTAGGCGAAGGCGGCGTTCCAGGAAACCGCAGGCTTGCGATCTGGCCTCCCTCGTGAGTACTATGGGTGAGTCTGCTTAAGGGGGTCGTGGCTATGGATACGGTCGAGCGACGGCGATTATCGTGGCGGGAGCGGCGTCTCGTAGCCTGGATCGCGGCATTGCCTGCCGCCGAACCTGAGCGGGCGCTCGCGCTTTTGGCGCAATCGGTAGTGTCCCTTAATAGGGTTCTCCTCGAGCCTTCCATCCGTATCTCCCTTCTGCGGCACTACGAAAGCTCGGCAAACGACTTAGCGGGCGTGTTCGCCCGTCCGGGTCTGGCCGGATCTCTAGCGGGGATCGCGACCACCGTGCATTCCGAGATTGCCCAAGGTTACCAGATGGCGCTCAGTCCCGAGCTGCCCGCCGAGTGGCGGCTGATCGCAGTCGAGGGTGCGATGAGGAGCTTGACGGAGGTCTTGCGTGCCGCTTACCGGGTCTATGTACCGGCGCCGCCCGGTTTATGGCGGCGCATTCACACCCTGTTTGGCTCTGTGGCGAACCCCACGCTCGACCTGGAACGGCTCTACATCGGGGTCGTGTTGCTGGGTCTGTCGGATCCCTATGCGCTCCCCGCTGGGGGCATTGATGCGGTCTCGCGCATCATAGGCGAGGTCGGCGAGCGCGCAGTCCTGAATGATGTCTCGGGCTTTGGCCTCGTAGCCGGCATGGACAAACCTGCAGAGCCGGTGGCGACCGAGGCCAAGCTGTTTCTCGATACTACGTCGTTACTCTCCGAGCTTACGCGGCTGCGAGAGGATTTGAGGGCGCGCCGGCCCCTGCCGCCGCGGCTTGCCGCTAACGTGCTACCCGATCTTGCGCTGCGGGTCTGTGCGATGTTGGGCGAGACGTGGCGGCCCGGTCCGCGGCGTCGATCGCTGCGCATTCGTATCGGCGGCGAGCGGCTCGTCTGTCAAGGCCTGCCGGCGCTCCAAAGGTTGCGGGCAGGCGATGCGCCGGCCCATCATTTCGTCGAGCTCGATATCCCGTGGGGAGGTGCCCGCGCACCGTCCACGGAAGACTCGGGCCAGACCTTGCCGCGCGTGACGACCTGGACCATTCGGGATGCGGGTCGCGCGGGGCTGTGGCTCTCCTGCGCTGACCTCGATGGGCGGCCGCCTGCGCCTGGGACATGGATCGGGATCAAGGATCCATCGGGAGGCGGGGCTTGGCAGGCGGCAACTGTGCGCTGGCTCAGGCGTTCGCGTCCTCGGGAATACGCCATCGGTGTGGCCTTGCTCGGCGATGCGCAGACCGAGACCATTCTGCGCATCGATCCGCGCCGCGCGGCCTTTGCCGCCTCGCCTATGAGCAGCTCTCCTTCCTGGGCGGTAACGCCCCCCAGACCCTCCGCCGCCGCTCAGTCCCCCGTAGTGGCGGTCGGGCCGACGATCCCGGTGCGACGCGTGGCCCCCTAGAAAGAAGGGCGTCTGCGTTGTGCGCGACCGCTTGCGGTCAGGCCGTGTCGGCGGTGCCAGGGTTGGCGAATACCGCGCGCATGTGGCCGTAGACGCGCGGATTGGCGGCGAGGATATTACCGCTGTCGAGTGGATCGCCTTCTGTGAAAAGATCGCTCGCGATCCCGCCTGCCTCGCGCACGAGGAGGGCGCCTGCGGCGATGTCCCAGGGCTTCAAGCCCGTCTCCCAGAACCCATCCAGCCGTCCGCAGGCCACATAAGCAAGATCGAGCGCTGCCGAGCCTGCACGGCGGACCCCGCTCGTGCGACAGGCGACGCGTTCGAAAAGCCGCACCCACTGGGCTACCGAGTCGCTCTCCCGGAAGGGAAAGCCCGTGCCGAGGAGGGCGCCGCCGAATTCGGTCACGCGACTTACGCGGATGCGTCGATCGTTCAGCTGGGCGCCCTCGCCACGGGTCGCCGTGAAGAGTTCGTCGCGCAGAGGGTCAAAGACCACGGCCTGTTCCAGGCGACCTCGGCGGCGCAAGGCGATGGACACGGCGAACTGCGGGAAGCCATGCAGGAAATTGGTCGTGCCGTCGAGTGGGTCTATGACCCATTCCCATTCGTCGCCCGCGCTTGCGCCGCTCTCCTCGGCGAGGATGGCGTGGTCCGGGTAGGCACCCCGCAAGGTGTCGATAATAAGCTCTTCGGCGCGCCGATCCACTTCCGTGACGAAGTCATGGCGGCTTTTGGTCTCGACGCGCAGGCGATCGACGTCGGGTAGTGCGCGGACGATGACGTTCCCGGCCCGGCGGGCGGCCTTGATGGCCGTATTCAACATGGGGTGCATGGTGGCTCCCGCAAAAGCCGAGCATTGTAGCCGGGCGGGGGGACGTGTAAAAGGCTTATGTCCCGCAGGCATGGGCCGCGCGCAAGGCTTGAGGTGTTAAAGATCGATGGATATGCCCGATATCCGCATTATTCTGGTGCGACCACAGCACCCTGGTAACGTTGGGGCGTGCGCGCGCGCCATGAAAAATATGGGCCTCAGGCGTCTCGTCCTAGTCGCCCCGCAGCGGTTTCCGGATGCCGAGGCGGTAGCGCGGGCGGCGGGTGCCGACGATATCCTAACGGCCGCCGAAATCGTCGACGACGTGCCCGCGGCGGTCGCCGAGTGCGTGTTCGTGGTAGCCACGAGCGCGCGTGACCGCACCATCCCGCTGCCGCGCCAAGACGCCCGGGCCGCGGCTGCCACTCTGTGCGCACAGGCCCGCTCGGGTCCGGTCGGTCTGCTCTTTGGAGCGGAGCGCACGGGTCTTACGAACGAGGAGGTGGACTATGCCCACGCCCTCGTACAGATCCCGGTCGACCCGCAGTTTGCCTCTTTAAACCTCGCGGCCGCTGTGCAGATTCTCTGTTATGAGATCCGCTGCACGATCCAGGCGGGCCCGGCCCCCGCCTCCGCGCACAAGCCGGCCTCGCAGGACGCCTTCAACCGGTTTCTCGAGCACCTGGAAAAAACCATCACGGATGTTGGCTTCCTGAATGAGAAGCACCCGCGCAAGCTCATGCGGCGGCTGACCCGTTTGTTCCGTCGTGCGCTTCCTGATGACAACGAGATCCAGATCCTACGCGGCCTATTGAACGCCGTCGAGAAGCCTTATCCGCCGCGCAGATGAGTCCTGAGGCGCCCCCGCGTAATACTTGACAAATTTAGTAGGAAAAGGCCTAATGACGCGATGGGGAAGACAGGGGTCGAGCAAACCGGATCGGTCGCGGCGAAGGGCTATTTTGCCAGCATCCTCGCGCGCGATCCAGCGGCGCGCTCGTGGTTCGATGTCGCGACTTTGTATCCCGGGGTGCAGGCGCTCGGTTTGCATAGGCTGGCGCATGCCCTGTGGCGGCGCGGGTGGCGCTGGGCGGCGCAGGCGGTGGCGCGTCTGTCGCGTTTCCTGACAGGCATCGAGATCCACCCGGGGGCTCGGATTGGGCGGCGGTTTTTCATAGACCATGGGATGGGCGTCGTGATTGGTGAGACCGCCGAGGTCGGCGATGATTGCACCTTGTATCAGGGGGTGACGCTCGGCGGGACCAGTTGGCAGCCGGAGAAGCGCCACCCGACGCTCGGCAATAACGTCGTGGTCGGGGCCGGCGCAAAAGTGTTAGGTCCCATCACGGTGGGCGATGGGGCTCGCATCGGCTCCAACTCGGTGGTGGTGAAGGACGTGCCGCCCGGTGCCACGGTGGTTGGTATCCCGGGTCAGGTGGTGGTGAAGCGCAGCGAACGGGAGCGGACACGCGCCGCGCTTGCGCAGAAGATCGGCTTTGAGGCCTACGGCCAGGCCGCACAGATGCCGGACCCCGTGGCGCAGGCCATAGACCGTGTGCTCGATCATTTGGCAGTGGTGGATCGACGGATGGGGGCCCTGTGCGAGGAACTGCGTAAGGCCGGGATACCGCTCACCGACCTAACCGAGATCAGCAATCGCCACGGTAATGGGGCGGCAGGCCCCAAGCACGAAGCGGCGGCCCCGCAACCCCCCGAACATAATAGTTGACTAAATCACTCGGGTATGGCACATTGAAGGCGTAAAGACAACGCCCTGAGGCCCTCATGAAACTGACCACCAAGGGACGCTATGCGGTGACGGCCATGCTGGATCTGGCCGTGCACCAGCATCACGACACGGTCGCCTTGGCCGACATCGCGGCCCGACAGGGGATCTCCTTGTCGTATCTGGAGCAGCTCTTCGCAAAGCTGCGGCGCCGGGGACTCGTGGCGAGCGTGCGCGGCCCGGGCGGCGGCTATAGCCTGGCGCTGCCGGCAGCACAGATCTCGGTGGCTCAGATCGTGGTGGCCATCAATGAAAACATTGATGCCACCCGCTGTGGCGGCGAGAAAAATTGCCACGGCGAGGAACGCTGCCTGACCCACCAGTTGTGGTCGGAGCTGAGTCGGCGGATCTATGAGTTTCTAGACGGTATTACCCTCGCGACCCTGGTGACGGAACCCGAGGTGCAAGAGGTGGTGCTGCGGCAGGCCAAGCGGCCGAAGGTCGGGATCCTGAGAAATGAAGTCGCGCATGGGAGCAGGTATGAGAAAGCCGATTTATCTTGATTATTCGGCCACGACGCCGGTCGATCCGCGGGTGGCTCAGGTCATGTGTCGCTACTTGACTATGGAAGGGGATTTTGGGAACCCGGCATCGCGTTCCCATGCGTTCGGGTGGGAAGCGGAAAAGGCCGTGGAGCGCGCCCGCGCCGACGTGGCGGCCTTGATACATGCCGACCCCAAGGAGATCGTCTGGACCTCGGGCGCCACGGAATCGGATAACCTGGCCCTGAAGGGCGTGGCCCGCTTTTACCAGAACAAGGGGCGCCACATCGTCACGGTCAAGACCGAGCATAAGGCGATACTCGATACCACACGCCAATTGGAGCGCGAGGGCTTCGAGGTCACCTATCTGGATCCGGAGCCCGACGGTCTCCTCGACCTCGACAAGCTTACGGCAGCGTTGCGCAAAGACACCATTCTGGTGTCGGTCATGCATGTGAACAACGAGATCGGCGTCATCCAGGACCTAGCGGCCATCGGTCGTATCGTCAAGCCGCAGGGGATCATTTTTCATACGGATGCTGCGCAAAGCGCCGGCAAGATCCCGATCGACGTCAATGCCCTGGGTGTCGACCTGTTGTCTTTGAGCGCGCATAAGGTCTATGGGCCCAAGGGCATAGGCGCGCTCTACGTTCGGCGCAAGCCGCGGGTGCGTCTGGAGGCCCAGATGCATGGCGGCGGGCATGAGCGCGGCATGCGATCCGGGACGCTTGCGACCCACCAGATTGTAGGCATGGGCGAGGCCTTCCGGCTTGCGCACGAGGAGATGGATGCCGAGGCTGCGCGCCTGAAGGCGCTGCGCGCGCGCCTGCTCGAGGGGCTGTCGGACATCGAGGAGGTCTATGTGAACGGCGACCTTGAACGGCGCATCCCGGGCAACCTCAATATCAGTTTCAACTTTGTCGAGGGTGAGTCGCTCATCATGGCGCTGAAAGAGCTTGCGGTGTCGTCGGGCTCAGCGTGTACCTCAGCGAGCCTCGAGCCCTCCTATGTGTTGCGGGCGCTCGGGCGGAATGATGAACTGGCGCATAGCTCGATTCGGTTCACCATGGGACGCTTCACGACCGAAGAGGACGTGGAGTACACGATTCGCTTGCTGCACGAAAAGATCGGCCGCCTGCGGGAGCTTTCGCCGCTATGGGAGATGTACAAGGATGGGGTCGACCTGAATTCGGTGCAGTGGGCCGCTCATTAGTCTAGGTTTGAGTACGGGAAGGAGAACGATATGGCATACGGTAGCAAAGTGTTGGATCACTACGAGAACCCGCGCAACGTCGGTTCGTTCGATAAGGCCGACCCATCGATCGGGACCGGCATGGTGGGCGCGCCCGCCTGTGGCGATGTGATGAAGCTCCAGATCCGCGTCAATGACGACGGGGTGATCGAAGAGGCGCGCTTCAAGACCTACGGGTGCGGGAGTGCGATTGCTTCGAGTTCGCTTTTGACCGAGTGGGTCAAGGGCAAGACCTTGGAGCAGGCCGGACAGATCAAGAACACCGACATCGCCGAGGAACTCGCGCTGCCGCCGGTCAAAATTCACTGTTCGGTGTTGGCGGAGGACGCCATCAAGGCGGCCATCGCCGACTATCGGAAGAAGACCGGCAAAGAAGAGAGCGTCGACGCGGCATAAGGGGGCGGGGCAATGGCTGTGACGTTGACCGAAAGCGCCGCCAAGCATGTACGGCGGTCCTTGGATAAGCGGGGGCATGGCACGGGGCTGCGCTTGGGCGTGCGTACGAGCGGCTGTTCAGGCATGGCCTATGTGCTTGAATACGCCGATCAGGCGGCCCCGGAGGATACCGTCTTCGAGAGCCACGGGATCCATGTCCTGATCGACAAGAAGAGTCTCGTCTATCTGGACGGTACGGTCCTCGACTATACCCGCGAAGGCTTGAATGAAGGGTTCAAATTTCAAAACCCGAATCAGAAGGACACCTGCGGCTGTGGCGAAAGCTTCAGCGTGTAGGGGGCGGGCATGGCGCGCAATTATTTCGAATTGTTCGAGCTGCCGGCGCGATTCAACATCGATCTGAAAGAGCTTGCTGCACGCCATAGGGAGCGTATCCGGGTCTGGCATCCGGATCGCTACGCGCAGGGCTCGAGCGAGGAGCGCAGGCGCGCGGTCGCGGTGAGCGCTGATTTGAACGATGGTCTGAAGGTCTTGCGCGATCCCGTCTCGCGCGCGCGCCACCTCCTTTCGCTGCGCGGGATTTCGACCGATGAGGACACCGATACGAGCATGGATGCGGATTTCCTCATGGAGCAGATGGCGTGGCGTGAGCGCCTCGAGGAGGGCGCAGCGCGCCCCGAGGAAGTGACGGCGCTCATCGCCCTGGTGGCGCAAAGCCGCGATGCCAAAGAATCTGAACTCGCAGGGCTTCTCGACTCTGGACAGACCACGGACCTCGATCGCGCACGTGAACTCGTGCGTGAGCTCCAGTTTCTGGAACGTTTCACGCGCGAGCTCGATTGCGCCGTCACCGAGGCCCTGTAAATGGCGCTTTTGCAGATCAGCGAGCCCGGCCAGTCGCCGGACCCGCACACCCGCAAATTCGTTGCCGGCATCGACCTGGGCACGACCAACTCCCTCATTGCGACCGTACGTGAACGCGAGGTCGTGGTGTTGGCGGATGGCGCTGGTGATGTGCTGCTGCCGTCTGTGGTGCGGTTTGAGGCGAGTGGACGGGTGACCGTGGGCCGCGCCGCCCAGCAGGCTGAGATCGAGGACCCCTTGAACACCATAGCGTCCGTCAAGCGACTCATGGGGCGTGGGCGCACCGATGTTGGGGACTGTCCTTACCGGCTTGCGGGAGGGGCCGAGGGCATGGTGCGGATCGAGACGGCGGCGGGTGCCAAGACCCCGGTCGAGGTGTCAGCACAGATCCTCACGGTCTTGAAGGCGCGTCTCGAGGAGACCCTGGGGGGGCCGCTATCGGCGGCCGTGATCACGGTTCCTGCGTATTTCGACGAGGCTCAGCGGCAGGCGACCAAGGACGCCGCGCGGCTTGCCGGGATCGAGGTCCTGAGACTTTTGAACGAACCGACGGCGGCGGCCGTGGCCTATGGCCTGGATCGCAATCCCGAAGGGCTTTACTGCGTCTATGACCTGGGCGGGGGCACGTTCGATGTCTCGCTCTTGCGGCTCTCCGAGGGGGTCTTCGAGGTTCTGGCCACAGGCGGCGACGCGGCCTTAGGGGGCGACGACATGGATGCGGCCATCGTTGTCCTCTGGACTGCCCGCGGCGCCCAGGCCCGGACTCCGGAGGAGTCGCGTCGGCTCTTGCGTGCCGCACGCGCTGCGCGCGAGCGCCTTAGCTTAGAGACCGAGGTCGCAGTCGATGTGGCGCCGATCTATACGGGCGTCCTTTCACGCACCGATCTCGAGGCCGCGATTGATCCTTTGATCGATCGGACGCTGGCCGCCTGTGGCCGCGTCTTGAAGGATGCGGGCGCGAGAATCGCCGATGTCGGTGAGATCGTGCTCGTGGGCGGTGCTACACGCACCCCCCGTGTCCGCGAGCGCGTCGGCGGCTTATTCCGTAAGACCCCCCTGCATGATATCGACCCGGACCGTGTGGTGGCGGTGGGTGCCGCGCGTCAGGCCGACCTTTTGGCGGGCAACGCGGGCGCCACCGACATGTTGCTGCTTGACGTGATCCCCTTGTCGCTTGGCATCGAGATCATGGGGGGGCTTACGGAGAAGATCATCCCCCGCAATTCCCCGATCCCGGCATCCCGGGCCCAGGACTTCACTACCTACAAGGACGGCCAGGGGGCGCTCGCCATCCATGTGGTGCAGGGCGAGCGCGATCTCGTGGCTGAGTGCCGCTCGCTTGCGCGTTTCGAGCTACGCGGTATCCCGCCCATGGTGGCGGGGGCGGCACGCATCCGCGTGACCTTCCAGGTGGACGCCGACGGGCTGTTGAACGTGTCGGCGCAGGAGACGAAGGCGGGGGTCGAGAGTCATGTGACCGTGAGGCCCTCCTTCGGCCTGTCCGATGCTGAGATCGAACGGATGCTTCAAGATTCGATGGCGAGCGCCGAGGCCGACGCGGCCGCGCGGACGCTCCGTGAACAACAGGTCGAGGCGGATCGTATGATCGAGGCGGTGGGCGCGGCGCTTGCCGCGGACGAGGGTTTGTTAGCGCCCGGTGAGCGCGACGCCATAGTGGCGCGCATCGCGGCCCTCAAAGAAGCCCGCGGCGGCGAAGACCCCAAGCGGATTCGAGAGCAGATCGTGGCACTCGACCGCGCGAGCGCCCCATTCGCTGCCCGCCGCATGGATGTGGGCCTCGAGCGGGCCATGAAGGGCCGGTCGGTCACGGAATTCCGCTGATGGGCCGTATCCGCGTTTTACCCCATGCCCAGATGTGTCCCGAAGGGGCCGAGATCGAGGGTCCGGAGGGCATGAGCCTCTGCGACGTCTTGTTGCGCGCCGGTATTCCGATCGAGCACGCCTGCGAGAAGGCCTGCGCGTGTACGACCTGCCATGTCCTTGTGCGGCAGGGCTATGAGGCGCTGGAGCCTGCCTCCGAGAAGGAGGAGGATCTACTCGACAAGGCCTGGGGCCTCGAGCCTGATTCACGCTTGAGCTGCCAAGCGAAGGTTCCCAAAGGGCAGGACCTTGTCATCGAGATACCAAAATACACCATCAACATGGTGTCGGAAGGTCATTGAGGGAGGGGATCATGGGCTTGAAGTGGGGCGACGCCGAGGACATCGCGATCCTCTTGCACGAGCAGCATCCGGAGGTAGACCCCCGCTATGTGCGATTTACGGACCTGTATCGCTGGGTCCTTGATATGGATGAGTTCGAAGACGAGCCGCAGCGCTCGGGCGAGAAGCTCTTGGAGGCCATCCAGATGGCGTGGATCGACGAGGCCGACGTCGACTAGGGTCATTCAGGCCTGAACGCCCCGCAGCGGGCTCGGCGCGTGTTGGCACCGTATAAGAAGGGAGGCGCGCGCCGCGGGCTCCCATCCCATCCGGCCCGTCGGCCTTGGGTCGGGGCGGTGGAGGCACAACACTCCCGCCAAGGAGTCAAGCCCCGGTCTTGATCCGCAAGGCGCGGGGCCAGATGGACCCGGAAATTGCCGCGCCGCCGCCAAGGCGCTAGAATGCGCCGGTTTCGGTATGAATTCCCTTCAATCAAGGAACAGGCATGGCCATTGAACGCACGCTTTCTATCGTGAAACCCGACGCCGTGGGCAAAAACGCCATAGGCGCCATCTACGACCGCTTCGAGAAGGCAGGTCTGCGCATCGTCGCGGCGCGCATGATGCAATTGACCCGCGCGCAGGCCGAGGGCTTCTACGCCGTCCACAAGGATCGTCCGTTCTTCAAGGATCTGGTCGCTTTCATGATATCGGGGCCGGTTATGGTCCAGGTCTTGGAGGGCGAGGACGCGATTGCCAAGCATCGCGAGGTCATGGGGGCGACTAACCCGAAAGCGGCGGCGCCCGGGACCATACGCGCCGATTTTGCCGCGAGCATCGATGAAAATGCGGTGCACGGATCCGACGGGCCGGAGACCGCGCGCGGCGAGATCCGTTACTTCTTCGCCGATACCGACATTTGTCCGCGCACCCGCTAGGGAGGACGATCTGACCGCGACCGATCCCGTCAATCTGCTTGGTCTCGATCGCGCCGCCTTGGGCGCGTTCCTCGCGACCATGGGTGAGCGCGCGTTTCGCGCCCAACAGATCTTTCCGTGGCTTCATCAGCGCGGCGTCACCGATTTCGCCGCAATGACGAACATCGGCAAGGGGCTGGCAGCACGGCTTGCGGAATGCGCGACTATCACGACGCCTGAGATGGTCACGGAACGGCTCTCCGAGGACGGGACCCGCAAATGGGTCATGCGGCTTGCCGACGGTAATGCGATCGAGACGGTCTTTATCCCCGAGGCCGAGCGCAACACGCTTTGTATCTCCTCGCAGGTCGGTTGCGCGCTCGACTGCGCGTTTTGCGCCACGGCACAAGAGGGGTTCAACCGGAATCTGACGGCCGCCGAGATCGTGGGCCAGGTGTGGTTTGCCGAACATAGGCTGCGCGGGGAACGCCAGAACTCCGAGCGGGTGATCTCGAACGTCGTCTTCATGGGCATGGGCGAGCCGCTCCTGAATCTGAAAGAGGTGGGGCCTGCGATCCGCATACTCCTGGATGATCTGGGTTATGGATTGTCGCGCCGGCGCGTCACGGTGAGCACGGCCGGCGTGGTGCCAGCCCTCGATCGCCTCCACGAGGTGGCGCCCGTGAGCCTCGCGGTCTCCTTACATGCCCCCGACGATGCGCTGCGGGATCAGCTCGTGCCTTTGAACAAGAAGTACAAGATCGCGGAGCTGCTCGAGGCGTGTCGGCGCTATGTGGCCAAGGACGCGCGTCGTCGCGTGACCTTCGAGTATGCGATGCTCGCGGGCGTGAACGATGCCCCCGACCAGGCTCGGGCCCTGGCGCGCCTGTTGCGTACCGTGCCCGCTAAGGTCAATCTCATTCCCTTCAATCCCTTCCCGGGGACGCGCTTTGAGCGATCGTCGGACGAGGTAATCGACCGGTTCCGCGACATCCTGTTGGGCGCGGGTTTGGTCACGGTCACGCGGCGAACGCGTGGCGACAGCATACGCGCGGCGTGCGGGCAGTTGGCGGGCGTCGTGAAAGAGAGGACCCGTCGCGTGGTAGCTATCCATGTATCCTAGGTGTGTCGCGACATTTTTAGGGATCCTAGCTCTCGTCGGCTGCGCGAGCGCCCCACGGTTGTCGCCCCAGACGCGCAAGCTGATCCAATTACGCACGGCCCTTGGGGTCGGATACATGCGCCAGGGGCAGCTGGGGCTTGCCCGCAACGAACTCGCGCACGCGCTGGCTTTGGACCGCACCGATGCGGCGGCTAATAACGCCATGGCCATCGTCGAGGAACGGCTGCGTGAGCCGGTCAAGGCGGGGCGCTATTTTCGGCGGGGGATCGCCCATCACCCGCACGACGGCAGCCTGCAGAACAACTATGGCGCCTTTCTCTGCGATACGGGACAGGTCGCGCGGGGCCTCAAGCACTTCCAGGCCGCGCTCCATTCGCCGCTTTATCCGACGCCGCAGCTTGCCGACCTCAATATGGCGGTGTGCCTCCTGAAGGTTCCAAACAAGAAAGGCGCCATTCATTATTTCCATCGCGCCCAGGCGTTGGCTCCGGAGCTGGCGGCGCCTTATTACTATTTAGCGCGCCTGCGTTATGAGGGGCATCACTACGCCCGCGCCAAAGGCGATTTGGCCCAATACCTCCAGCGCGCCCGCAGCGCGCGGGCTCTGTTCCTTGGGGTACGCATCGGGCAGGCTCTGAAGGATGCCCGGTTTACGCACTATTGCGCCACCCGCTTGCTGGAGAACTATGCGCAAAGCGCGCAAGCGCGCACCGTCGTCCAGTGGCAGCGCGAGGGCCATCTGATTGGGCACTGAGGGACCGACGAGCGCGGAGGCCGGCGTCAACCCGGGCGAGCGGCTACGCGCGGCGCGGGAGCGCGCGGGATGGACGGTGGAGCAGGTGGCTTTGCGCCTGCGGCTCGCACCCGGTCAAGTGCGGGCGCTCGAGACCGGGCGGCGCGAGGATTTGCCGCCGGCCGCCTATGTGCGCGGTTACCTACGCAGTTATGCGCAGTTGCTCGGTCTTGATCCCCAGGAGTTCGCCAAGGCTCGTGCCTCCGAAGAAGGCGATACGCCGCCGCGGCTCATGCCGTCGCGGGCCGTGAAAGAGCGTGAGGTCGGCGTGGGGGCCTTCCTGTACGGTTTGCTCCTGATCGGTATCGTCGCGGGCATGGTGTGGTGGCACGAGCGCCCGCGCACGCAGACCAGCGTTCCGGCGTCACAGACGGTCGCGGCGCAGGTGACAGGTGTGCTGCCACCACGTCTGACGAGTCTGGCTGCAGTCGGCAGTCGCCACGGCGACACACGCACTTTTCCGCTGGCCGGGCCGCGTCAGCCGGCGCACCCATCTCTGAAGGCTGTGGCGCCACGCGTGGGACATCCGCCTCTGCGCCCGCCTCATCCCCTGTATAGCAAGTCCGGCCCGAGGATCATGCCGCGCCCCCTATCCTCCGGCAAGCGGGTCCCTGCGCGCCCGAACGCGGGGCTCGCGGCCGCCCGACGGGTGCTGCCGCGCAGGCGCCCCCCGGCTGTGCCTGCCACCGTGACCGCCACGGTGGCTCCGCTGTCAATTGCTGTACCGAATCCCGGAGGATTGGTAAGCTTGCCGCAGGGCCGCACCTATGTGGGCTTACGGATCCGCGCCAATGACCGCGCAGTCCACGTGACGGTACGCGATGCGCGCGGCGTGAGGCTCATGGCGGGGCGGATCGCCCCCGGTCAGGCGGTCCATGTCATGGGCCGCGCCCCGTTTCATCTGACTTTGAGCCAAAGCCAGGGCGTGGCCGTCAGCATCGGGGGCCGCGCCGTAGTTTTGCCGAACGCCCAGACCGGGCAGAATGTGCGGGTCACAGTCGACCCATAAGCGGGATCACAAATCTATGCACGAGACGACCGAGATTCAGCGCCGCAAAAGCCGCATGATCCATGTGGGGCGCGTGGCGGTCGGGGGCGATGCCCCGATCAGCGTACAGAGCATGACCAACACCGAGACCTGCGATGTGGCGGCGACCGTGGCGCAGATCCAGCGGCTCGTTGCCGCCGGCGCGGACATCGTCCGGGTGTCGGTCCCGACCATGGAGGCCGCGCAGGCCTTCGCCGAGATCCGCAAGGCAGTGGACGTGGCGCTCGTGACGGACATCCACTTCGACTATCGGATTGCCCTGGAGGTGGCCAAGCTTGGCGCCGATTGCCTGCGCATCAACCCAGGGAATATCGGCCGCGAGGACCGCGTGCGCCAGGTGGTGGAGGCGGCGCGTGATCGGGGGATCTCCATTCGCATAGGCGTGAATGCGGGCTCTCTCGAGAAGGACCTCCAGAAGAAGTATGGCGAGCCGAATGCCGACGCCTTGGTCGAGTCGGCGCTGAGGCACATGGAGATCCTGGAGCGGCTGAATTTCCGCGACTACAAGGTGAGCCTCAAGGCCTCCAATATCGCGATGGCGGTGGCCGCCTATCGCAAGATGGCGGTTCTGACCGAGCAACCCCTGCATCTTGGCATCACCGAGGCCGGTGCCTTGCGCGGCGGTACCGTGAAATCGGCCATCGGCATAGGCATGCTGCTTGCCGAAGGCATAGGCGACACGATCCGGATCTCGCTTGCGGCCGATCCGGTGGAAGAGATCAAGGTCGGGTTCGAGATCTTGAAGAGTTTGAGGCTACGCAAGCGGGGGGTGAATCTCATCGCCTGCCCGTCGTGCTCGCGTCAGGAGTTCGACGTCATCGGCACCGTGAATGCCCTGGAGGCGCGTCTCGAGGATGTGCAGGAGTCGATTGACGTGGCGGTCATAGGCTGCGTAGTCAACGGTCCGGGCGAGGCCAAGGAGGTCCAGGTGGGGCTCGCGGGGGGTTCGCCCAACCTGCTCTATAAGGACGGCAAGCCGCACAGCAAAGTCACCAACGAAGAACTGGTCGATACCCTCGAGCGGACCGTGCGCGAGGAGCTGAAGCGCCGCGCCTCGGCCGCGCCTGTGATCCCGATCAAGGCCTTGTCTTGAAGTGGGTTTGAATCGTCAGGTCGCCGGGGTCCGCGGCGTAGCGGCGCTGCTGCCCGCGGAGTGCGCCCCTTGGGCGGCGGTCGAGGAGCGGCTGCGTGCGCTCATGGAGGTCTACGGCTTTCGCGAGATCCGCCTACCGATCATCGAGCGTACCGAGTTGTACGCGCGCGCGGTGGGCGAGGCCACCGATATCGTCGAGAAGGAGATGTACACCTTCCTCGATCGTAACGGCGACAGCCTGAGCCTGCGGCCCGAGGGGACCGCAGGCTGTGTGCGCGCCGGCATCGAAGGTGGCCTCTTTCATAACCAGACCCAGCGCTTGTGGTATCAGGGCGCCATGTTTCGCCATGAGCGTCCGCAGAAGGGGCGTTACCGCCAATTCCATCAGTGGGGCGTCGAGGCCTACGGGATGAGCGGGGCCGCCATCGAGGCGGAGCTGATCGCGCTTGGTGCGCGGATTCTGCGCGAGCTGGGCGTGAATGCGCGGCTACTCGTCAATTCGCTCGGAACGCCGGCTTGCCGCGAACGCTATCGGGATGCGCTGGTGGATCATCTCAAGGCCCATCGCGATCGCCTCGACGAAGACAGCGTGCGCAGGCTCGACCGCAACCCGCTGCGGGTCTTGGACAGCAAGAATCCGGCGATGAGAGAGATCCTCGACGCGGCGCCTGCGATCGCCGATCATTGGAGTACTGAATCGCGTGCACATTTCGCGGATCTTACCGGCCACCTGCGGGCCCTGGGTGTCGCCTTCGAGGTGGCCCCGCGGCTCGTGCGCGGGCTCGATTACTATACGCACACGGTCTTCGAGTGGGTGGCCGACGAGACCTTGGCGCAGGCTACCATCGCCGCGGGTGGGCGTTACGATGGTTTGGTGACGGAACTCGGCGGCGCGGCGACGGCGGCTGTGGGTTTCGCGATCGGTATGGAGCGTCTGATGGGACTGGTCACGCGCCCACCACAGGTGCTCGGGCTTGGGGTGTATGTGATGACGCCGGCGGCCCTTCAAGGTCGGGCGCTGGCCCTGGCCGAGGCCTTGCGAGACCGAGGTGTGCGTGTCGAGGT
The DNA here is from genome assembly GCF_054609335.1 of Acidiferrobacter sp. Taxonomy (NCBI): domain Bacteria; kingdom Pseudomonadati; phylum Pseudomonadota; class Gammaproteobacteria; order Acidiferrobacterales; family Acidiferrobacteraceae; genus Acidiferrobacter; species Acidiferrobacter sp. The sequence goes on from NZ_JBTRWP010000026.1 coordinate 29,997, forward strand.
CCATCTTGCGGCCGCAAGCGCGAAGAGCCAGGGCAAGCGCGCCCGCGAAAGCGGGGCGCGCTGCCTCGTCGAGGCGGTGGACGAGGAAGGGGTGGTGATCCTGGCGGCAGGGGCCACGCAAGGCGACACAGTGAGCTGGACAGACGCTGTGGCGCGTATTTCAGAGATTCTGGGGGCGGAAGCGAAGATCGATGACGAATGACCTGACCGGCGGCGAATACGGCGACATCAAGGAATTTTTTCAGAAGTACGGACGCGCGATGTTCTATGGCGTGCTGGCCGCGGTCCTCGTGATCGGGGGCTTCTTCTATTATCGACACTACCGCGCGCAGCAGAAGGTCCTGGCGGCGGCGCTGTTCGAGGAGGTCTTGAGTGCCGCAAGCCAGATGCGTTTCGGCTTAGCCACGGCCGCGGGCCAAAAACTCGAGCACGGCTACACGGGGACTCCGTACGCTGGGCAGGCGGCGCTTCTTTTGGCGCGCCTCGATTATCAGAAGAATCAGATCCCGGCGGCGATCGCCAATCTCACGTTCGCCGCGCACAAGGCGACTCAGTGGAGCGTGCGTACGACGGCGCGGCTGCGTCTGGGTAGCTTGCTTTTGGCGGAGGGCCACCCGCACCAGGCGTGGACCTATGCGCATATCGCTAAGCCCTATGGCTTCAAGGCCATGGTGCTCGGCCTACAGGCGGAGATCCTGGCGCGTGAGGGGCATAAGAACAAGGCGCTCGCGGCCTTCACGGAGGCCTTGAAGATTGCCCCACCGAAATCGTCTCTGACGAGCCTCTGGCGCCGCGAGCGGGCGCAGTTGCAGGCGGCGTCATGAGGCGCGCGCTTGGCATATTGTTGACTGTGGGCCTCTTGGGTGGCTGCGGCGTGTTCAGTAGCGACAAAAACGTCGTACCTCCGGCCAAGCTCAAACCCTTTCACGCAAGCCTCAAGGTCAAGCGGGTGTGGTCGCATGATACCGGCAACGGCACGGGCGGTTACGACCTCGCCCTGCGTGCGGCGTTCGCAGGCCACGCCATCGTCGTTGCCAACGAAAACGGCACAGTGGTCGCCTATCGCACACGCGACGGCCACCGACTCTGGCGGCGTCACCTGAAGGCACGGATCACGGCGGGTGCGAGCGCAGGCGGAGGGCTGGTCGTGGTCGGCACACGACGCGGGCGGGTGCTTGCGCTCGATGCCAAGACCGGCAAGTCGGTCTGGACGGCTCAGGCGCCGAGCGAGATCCTGGCGGCCCCTGTAGTGGGGCCGGGCGGGGTTTATGTCGCCTCCCTGGATGGCCATGTGACGGCCTTTGGCCTCGCCCACGGTCGCCAGCTGTGGATGGCGGCTCACGCCCATCCGGCCTTGACGCTGTTTCTGACGGCGCGCCCGACATTGGTCTCGGAACTCCTCTACGAGGGTTATGCCAACGGCGAGCTGGTCGCCTTGCGCACCACCGACGGGCGTCGTCTCTGGACCAGTGCCGTGGCCGAGCCGCGAGGCGGGGATGCCGTGGAGCGGCTGGTGGACCTGGGCCATCCCCTATATTCGCAGAACATCGTGTATGTGAACGGCTATCACGGCGCGGTGGCGGCCTTGGCAGCCCATTCCGGGCGCATCCTCTGGGGTCGGCCTTTGTCGTCCTACCGCAGTATGGCTTTGGGGGGTCAGTCCCTGTACGTGATCACCGCGCACAGCCGTGTCATGGCGCTCGCCAGCGCGAGCGGCGGTACCGTGTGGAAGCAGACGGCGTTCCTGAACCGCAGGCTAGGCAGTCCCGTGCTTGCCGGTCCGGCGGTCGTCATGGGGGATCTCGCGGGCTATACCCAATGGCTTTCGCGGCATACCGGCAAGCTTATAGCGCGGGTGCGCGTGGGCGAGGGGGCCATACGCGCAGCCCCGCTCGTAGGTCGGGTGGCGGGGCATAAGGGTCTGCCCACTGTCTTTGTGTTGACGACCACAGGCAGGCTTGCCGCGCTCGCGTTCCGACCCGCACGATCATGAAGCCAGTCGTGGTTCTTGTCGGACGGCCCAACGTCGGCAAGTCCACGCTCTTCAATGCGCTCACGCGCACGCGTCAGGCCTTGGTTGCCGATCTGCCGGGGCTCACCCGCGACCGGCAATATGGCGATGGACGCGTGGGCGGCCGGCCCTATCTGGTGGTCGATACGGGCGGCATCGTGAGCGAGCACGATCCCCTGACCGCTCTGGTCGCGACCCAGACGCGGCTTGCGCTGGCCGAGGCCGACGCTGTGATCTGCGTGGTCGATGGGCGCGAGGGACCCAATCCTGATGATTTTCTGATCGCGAGCCAGTTGCGCGCCTTGAATCGGCGGCTGTGCCTTGCGGTCAATAAGACCGAGGGGATGGATAACGAGCTTGCGGTCGCTGAGTTCCATGCCCTGGGTCTCGGGCGCCCCCATGCCATCGCTGCTACCCATAACCGCGGGCTCGATGCGCTCATGCAAGCGGCCCTGCAGGGGTTCCCGCCGGAGAACCCCGAACCGCCCGCCGGCACGGGTATGCGCATTGCACTCGCCGGTCGTCCCAATGTCGGCAAGAGCACGCTCGCCAACGCCTTATTGGGTGAGGAGCGTGTGGTGGTGTCCGACCTACCCGGCACGACGCGCGATAGCATCCATATCCCGTTTTCGCGCAACGGCAAGGAGTATGTCCTGATCGACACGGCCGGCGTCCGTCGTCGTAGCCACATCACAGACCCCCTCGAGCGCCATAGCGTGGCCAAGACCTTGCAGGCGGTCGATGAGGCGCAGGTGGTTCTGCTCGTGTTCGATGCGCGTGAGGAGGTGAGCGAGCAGGACGTGACGCTCGCGGGCCACATTCTCGCGCAGGGGCGCTCACTCGTGCTCGTGGTCAACAAGTGGGAGGGTCTTGATGCGGCGCGCCGCGAGTGGATCCGTCGGGAATTGGTGCGGCGGCTGCCGTTTTTGTCCTTCGCGCGCCCCCACTTCATCTCTGCGCTTGAAGGTCTGCACATCGGGCCGCTCTTTCCAGCCATGGAGCGCGCCTATCGTTCCGGCGGCCGCACGCTCCCGACCCCCGAATTGAATCGTATCCTGAGGGCCGCGATCGCGGCTACGCCGCCACCCATTGTGCGCGGCCGGCGCATCAAGCCGAAGTTCATCCATCAGGGGGGAAAATACCCGCCGCGCGTGATCGTGCACGGCAATCTCGTGTCCGAAACCCCGGACGCGTGGCGGCGTTATCTCGGGCAGCGGGTGCGCGAGCACTTCCGACTCGAGGGCACGCCTGTGGAGGTCGAGTTTCGCGAAGGGGACAATCCCTTCGCCGGTCGGTCCCAGAAGGCCCCGACGGCGCGTGACGAGGCCAAGCGGCGGCGGCTGAAGCGCTTCCGCAAGGCCCACTACGATTGAGCGGTTTTGACCTCGACCAAGAGTTCCCCGCGGGCCAGACGGATGCGCAGTGTATCCCCCGGTCGATGGGCGGTGGCGTCCCGTGCGACCCGTCCCTGCGCATCCGTCACGATCGCATAGCCGCGGTCTAAGACGGCGGGCGGCCCGACCAGGGTCAGTGCACGATCAAGCAGCGCAAGCCGGTCGCCGCGGATCCTCAAGGCTTCATTCATGGCGCGTCGTAGGCGATCCCTTAAGAGTTCATGGCGTGCCGCGAGCCGCTCGCGCAGGGCCTCCGGGGGCTGCGCGCGCAGCCGTTGCGCGAATAATCCCAAGCGCCGTTCGTGGACACGCAGGGCCGCGCGCATAGCACCCGTCAGGCGATCGGCCAGTGGCGCCAGTCGCACCCTGTAGGCGTGCAGGCGGGCGCTCGGCGAACGCCGCTCCAGCCTTTGGGTAAGCGTCATGAGGCGCGCGCGCAGCCGCGCTGGATAGGAAGGGAGGGCCAGCGCGAGGCGCCGCGCGAGTGCCGCCACTGCCGCCCGTTTCTCGGGTAGGCCGCGCACGGGCAGTAGGGTGAGTCGGCGCTTCAAATCGTCGAAGCGCTGGATGCGTTCGCGCAGGAGCCGATCAATCAGGCGCGCGAGTCTTTGGTGGGCCTCGTGGTGGCGTTTGCGCCAGAGGGCCTGATCGGGGCTCAGAAGTTCGGCGGCCGCCGTGGGGGTTGGGGCCCGCACGTCCGCGACCCAGTCGGCGATGGTGGTGTCGGTCTCATGGCCGACACCGGTCACGACTGGGAGCGTCGAGCGGAATAGGGCGCGCGCCACGATTTCCTCGTTGAAGCACCAGAGGTCCTCGAGCGAGCCCCCGCCGCGGGCGAGCAACAGGACGTCGCATTCGCGGCGTTCATTGGCGAGATCGAGCATGCGCGCGATGGCTGCGGCGGCATCTCGGCCCTGCACGGGCACCGGGTAGAGGAGCACCGCGATCGCCGGGAAGCGGCGCCTGAGGGTGGTCACGATGTCGTGCCAGACGGCGCCGTCGGGCGAGGTGATGACGCCGATGCGCTGGACTCGGCTCGGCAGTGGTTTTTTATGGCGGGGGTCGAAGAGCCCCTCGGCCTCGAGCGCGCGCTTCAAGGCCTCGAAGGCCCGGCGCAGCGCCCCCTCGCCCGCATCCTCCATCTGTTCGACGATGAGCTGGAAGTCGCCGCGCCCCTCGTAGAGGCTTACGCGCGCGCCGACCAGAACCTGCATGCCGTCTGCTACCGGACAGCAGAGGCGCCGGGCGCTGCGGAACAGGGCGCAGCGCACCTGGGCACGGGCATCTTTCAAGGTGAAGTAGATATGGCCGGACGAGGGCTGGGACAGGTTCCCAATCTCGCCTTCCACCCAGACGCGCCCGAGCCGCTCTTCAAGAAGCCCGCGCACCTCCAGATTCAGGCGCGATACGGTATAGACCGGGAGGCCTTCCCGGTAGGGCAGTGGAGCATCGGTTTCCATGACGAGACCATACCCTGAAAGCCCCGGGCGCGGAACCCGGGGCGCCTTAAGGTTTAGTTGGGGTAGTAAGGCTGGGCGTGGGCGTTGGCGGCGGCCTGCTTCTCGGCGGTCTGGCATTGCAGGATGACCGTATTCGCGGTCTTGATGGCCTCCGCATACTGGCCCTTGGCGTCGGCCTTACGGGCCACGGCGAGCAGATGCGGGGTGGCAAGCCACAGGGCGCCATGGGTGCGCGCTTCCTTGACGGCGATGCTCGCCTGTTTCACGCGCGCGGCGGCAACCGCGCTCTGCGGGGCTTGGTGGGCCGCCATATGCGCGCACCCCCCCAGTACGAGCGCACACACGGTCACAAGGGCCATTTTTTTCATCGTTTGCTCCTCTTTTAATTGGTTATGTCCTTAGTGTATAGATGTTGGGTCCCAAAACACAAAGCCGCGCACGGACCAGGCCGATCGGCCGAGACGTTTGCCGCCCGCGCGGGCTTTCCGTATAATGCGGCATGCGTATCGTCCAAGAAGCCCTGACATTCGATGATGTCCTCCTGCTGCCGGATCATTCGCAGGTTCTGCCTCGCGACGTCGATCTGAAGGCCAAGCTCTCCCGCAACATCCGGCTCAATATCCCCATACTGTCGGCGGCCATGGACACCGTCACCGAGGCCCGCGCGGCGATTTGTCTCGCCCAAGAGGGCGGGCTCGGGGTGATCCACAAGAATTTGACCGCCGTGCGCCAGGCCGACGAGGTCCGGCGCGTGAAGAAATTCGAAAGCGGGGTCATAAGCGACCCCGTGACCGCGACCCCGGACATGACGGTGCGCGCGGTGCTCGGGCTCATGCGGACCCATCACGTCTCCGGTGTGCCGGTCATACGCGACGGGCAGTTGGTGGGCATCGTCACGAGCCGCGATCTGCGCTTTGAGACACGCAACGAGGAACTGATCGCGCGCATCATGACCCCGAAGGAGCGCTTAGTGACGGTCCGCGAGGGGGCGTCGCGCGACGAGATCCAGGCGCTCTTGCACAAGCATCGGATCGAAAAGGTCCTGGTGGTCGATGACACGTTCCGTTTGAAGGGGCTCGTGACCGTCAAGGACATCCAGAAGGCGACCGAGAAGCCCTTGGCCGTGAAAGACGGCAAGGGGCGGCTGCGAGTCGGCGCGGCGGTGGGCGTGGGCGCCGGTACCGAGGAGCGCGTGGAGCGGCTCCTCGAGGCTGAGGTCGACGTGTTGGTGGTTGACACCGCCCATGGCCACTCCGAGGGGGTTCTGGAGCGGGTCCGCTGGATCAAGAAGCACTATCCGCATGCCGAGGTCATCGGCGGCAATATCGCCACCGGTGATGCCGCTCGGGCGCTCGTGGATGCCGGGGTCGACGCGGTCAAGGTCGGTATAGGGCCCGGCTCGATCTGCACTACGCGTATTGTGGCTGGCGTCGGCGTTCCCCAGGTCACTGCCATCGATAATGTGGCGCAGGCCCTGGCCGGAACCGATGTCCCCTTGATCAGCGACGGCGGGATCCGCTTTTCGGGTGATATCGCCAAGGCGGTGGCGGCCGGTGCGCACACGGTCATGATCGGCAGCCTGTTTGCCGGGACCGACGAGGCCCCGGGCACGGTGGAGCTCTATCAGGGCCGCTCGTACAAGACCTATCGCGGCATGGGGTCGCTTGGCGCCATGCAGGAAGGCTCGAGCGATCGTTATTTCCAGGAAGATGGCGCCCCCGAGAAGCTGGTGCCCGAGGGGATCGAAGGCCGCGTGCCTTATCGTGGTTCGCTCGTCAGCATCGTCTATCAGCTCATAGGGGGGCTTAGGGCGAGCATGGGCTATACCGGGAGTCCTGATCTGGCGACCATGCGCGAGCGGGCGCAGTTCGTCCGTATCACGAATGCCGGCATGCGCGAGAGCCATGTGCATGACGTGACCATCACCAAAGAGCCTCCCAACTACCAACGAGGCTGACGGGATGTCCGAGAAGGGTAGGGCGCAGGCCGAGGGTCTCGAGCGGATCCTCATTCTCGATTTCGGCTCCCAATACACGCAGCTCATCGCCCGGCGGGTACGCGAGGCCGGCGTCTATTGCGAGATCATGCCGTGCGACGTGGCCGATGACGTGATCATGGGCTTCGGCGCCCGTGGGGTGATCCTGTCGGGTAGCCCCGAGTCGGTCAATGAGCACGATACGCCGCGCATCCCGGCCGCGGTGTTCACCCTGGGCGTACCTGTACTCGGCATCTGCTACGGCATGCAGGCCTTGGCGGCGCAGCTTGGGGGGCGCGTGGGGGCGGCGGCGCATCGCGAGTACGGCTATGCGCGGGTGCGCACCCTCGGCCACTCGGCCTTGCTGGCGGATTTGAGCGACGCGGAAGACGGGACGCGCGCGCTGGATGTGTGGATGAGTCATGGCGACCGCGTCGAGGCCTGCCCCGCGGGTTTCATGGCCATCGCCGAGACCGACAACGCCCCCCTGGCTGCCATCGCCGATGAGGCGCGGCGCTATTACGGTCTGCAGTTCCACCCCGAAGTGACCCACACCAAGCAAGGACAAAGGATCATCGAGCGCTTCGTGCACGAGATCTGCGGTTGCGCGCGCGCCTGGACGGAGCAGGCCATCATTGATGGCATCCTGGAGGAGATCCGTGCGCAGGTGGGCGATGAGGAGGTGGTGCTCGCGCTCTCGGGCGGCGTGGACTCCTCGGTGGTGGCGGTGCTCCTGCATCAAGCCATCGGCGATCGGCTCACTTGTGTGTTCGTCGACAACGGGCTTTTGCGGCTCCACGAGGGCGATCAGGTGATGGCCACCTTCGCCGACCACTTGGGGGTGCGGGTACTGCGCGTGGACGCCGCCGACCGTTTCCTGGGGGCCCTAAAGGGCGTGGATGATCCGGAGCGCAAGCGCAAGATCATAGGCGAGACCTTCATCTCGGTCTTCGAGGAGGAGGCCGCGCGCCTGCCGGCGGTGCGCTGGCTGGCCCAGGGCACGATCTATCCCGATGTCATCGAGTCGGCGGGCGCCAAGGGAGGCAAGGCGCGGGTGATCAAGTCGCACCACAATGTGGGCGGCCTGCCCGAGCGCATGAAGCTCAAACTCCTCGAGCCTTTGCGGCTGCTCTTTAAAGATGAGGTGCGACGCATTGGTTTAAGTCTCGGGTTGCCGGCGGCCATGATCCACAGGCATCCCTTCCCAGGGCCGGGGCTTGGGGTGCGCATCCTGGGGGCCGTGGAGGAGCGCTATGCGGAGATCCTGCGACGCGCCGATGCCATCTTTATCGAGGAGCTGCGGGCCTCTGGCTACTACGACCGGGTGAGTCAGGCCTTCGCGGTGTTTCTGCCGGTGCGTTCGGTAGGGGTGGTGGGCGATGGTCGTGCCTACGACTACGTCATCGCGCTGCGCGCCGTGCAGACCGTGGATTTCATGACCGCGAACTGGGCGGAGCTCCCTTATGGCCTGCTCGGGCGCGTCTCGAGCCGCATCATCAACGAGGTGCGCGGCGTAAGTCGCGTGGTCTACGATGTCTCGGGCAAGCCTCCGGCCACGATCGAGTGGGAGTGAGCGGTATGGGGGGCGGCAGGATTGTGTTATGCCGCCGTTGGTACGGGAATTGATGGAAGTTTTCAGTCGTTCAGCGCGTCAACCGATGGCCAGTTGGACCGGCTTGCCGACGCGACTAAGCATTTCCATCAGCGTGTCGATGGTGAACTTGGCTGTCTTCTTGTTCACTATGTCGGACACGCGCGGACGCGAAACCATCAGGATCTCGGCTGCTTCGGCTTGCTTCAGGTGATGCTCGGCAATCCAGGTGGACAGCGCGTCCATCAACTGCTGCTTCAGCAATTGGGTGTCGTTGATCTGCTTGCGGGAGGCCGCCTGCAAGCGCTTGGCCTCGGCGGGCGCGAAGCCAAGCTCCAGGAAGATGTTCGCTCCCGGCTTTGTCACATGGTGGATTTCGGTGTCGATCTTCATTTTTGTGGCTCCTCAGCAGAATCTGTGGGTGAGCTCCGGCTCTGGTAACGCGCCAAGCCTAGGATAAAGCATGATTTTTATGGCCCGTGAGGTGCGGAAACCGTAACTATTTCTGATACTCGCTTTGAGGCGGTTGTTTAAGCCCTCCACAGCACCCAGGGAGATCTGTTCCCGGGCTTCAAACCAATTCATGATAAGAGGCTTATGGGCGCGCAACATGCGGGCCATGCGCTTCATGGGTTCCAAGCGCGAGCGCATCGCCTTTGTGCACCACTGATGCATAAACTTCTCGGCCCAAGCCGGCGAGCGGTACTCCCAGAAAAACGGGAACTCCTCCTTCAATAGGTAGGCACGGATCGTCTTCAGGTTACAGGCCAGCAGATCCTTCAGTTTCAGCGATTGCTTCTCGGTGAGGTGCTCGAGGCGTTTGAGCAAACACCAGCGTGAATGGGTGAGCACCGTCTTGACCCCCTTGCCACTCAATCGAGCGAGTCTCGGTGGCGCGGATTTTATCGAGCGCCTCGTTCATCTTGGCGGCGATGTGGGTGCGGTCCAGGATATTGAGGGCGTTTGGGGCATAGCGCTCAATCACGTTCAAATACGGTTTCCCCATATCCGAGCAGATGAACTGGAGGAGACCGCATCGTTCCTTGCCCAGCCAGACAAAGAATTCGCGAAGACTTTTCTCTTTTCGCTCCTCGGCGATAGAGAGGAGGCGTTTGGCGCCCTCGTTGATCTGGTAGACGAGGGTCAGGAATTGGCCTTTCTGCCAGGAGATCTCATCAACTCCGGCGGCGGTAAGGCCAGTCAGATCGATTCGCGCCCGACCCCAGTCAACCGCCATCTCGACGGAGCGAAAAACGGCTTCCCAGCTCGTTTGAAAGGCGCGCGCCGTTTCTTGCCAACTGAGTCGCTTAGGCCCAATGGGCGAGAAACCAGGCAAAGCTCTTGGTCAGCGGGCGCTTCCCCAAAGCCCAAGGCAGATGTTCGACATGAAAGCCGCAAAGGGGACAGCACAGTCTTCGCGGCGCATAACGAAAGGAGACGGGCATCCCCCACAGCGGCACGAATGGGAAATCACGCGGTGGTTGCTGATCGTAGCCCGGGGCTGGCCGCTCGCATTGCCCACAGCGGCCCCGGGAGCTGCGTCGGGCACGCAAGCTAATCGTGAGCGTGGCATGGGTGTGGCCGGGGTTGTCGAGGCGGCTCGATTCGTATACAAATCCCTTCCAGGGCTCGACATGGTTGAGGAGCGTCTTCAGCGTCACGTGCATCGGTTGTGCTCTCGGGTGTGGTTCGGGG
>NZ_JBTRWP010000027.1:0-6640 GCF_054609335.1 Acidiferrobacter sp.
GGCATGGCGCCCGCCATGGAAGCATTCAGTATCTCTATGCCAACGATATTACCAGCTTTGTCGAAGTCGAGTATTACCCCAGGCTTGGCTTCATCGCTTTCGCTCACGGGGTGGTCGCTGAGCCGTAGGGTGAGTGTGTCGGTTTCAGGGTCATAGCGCACTTTCATCATATCCTCCAGTACTTCGTGACCTTGCTTGTTCGATAGGCGGTCACCACCCGCAGTGGGATATCTCCTTGAGTCACAATGACTCGAATCAGCATATCCGGCCCGGGATCGGAAGAGACTATGGATTGGTAGGCGACCAAGTCATTTTTCACGGGAACGATTTGCCCAGGGTTCCGCATGACAGCATCGAGTGCCCATTCTGCTATGCCTCGGAGGGCCATCTCATCCCTGGCGTGATTGGTGATGATATATGAGGTCACGTATCCACGTCCTGTCGCTGTATCGTTCCGTATCCCGATCAAGACATCGTGGCCCTATATCCTGACTATGATTGTGATCGGTTACCTGCCTAACGTAATCGCCTGATTCCATAGCGTCAAGCCACCAAAGCGGCCTCGAGCGCTCGCCCGGCGGCGCCCGAACGGCTCGGTCACGCGGTATTAGAGGGTGGTCACAGGGGACGCCATCGCCAGTGTGTCCGCGATGTCCATGGGTGGGGAGATCGTTTGCTTGAGGATCTCTTCGGTCTTGATGGTCTTGGCTTCGGGTCCGGTTGTTATGATGTGGCGCTCCCAACCGGCCGTCACGAGCGCATCCTCGGGACCCAGATCCAGGCAGGTTCTATAGCGCGGCTGGGAGTAGGGTAGCGGGCTCCCGTTGAACAGGAGGCTCACGGCGTTGTGACCGGCGGTCCGGCCTTGCGGCATGGCGTGCTGGCAGGACATGACCGCGTAGTGATCGGGATCGGTTTTAGCCAAGGATATATCCCCCGCGGCCAGCACCTCTGGGTGCGCTGGCAGACGCAGGAAGGTGTCCACCGTGAGGCGTCCGAGGCGGTCCCTGGGCCCGTCGAATGCGGCGGCCAAGGGGCTTGCCGTGAAGCCGGTTGCCACGATCACAGTTTCGGTGGGTAGCTGTTGCTTGTCCGCCAGGATAAGGCAGCCCTGCTCGTGCCGCAGCCCCTGTTGGGCGGTATGTACAGTGATGCCGAGGTGTCGGAGGCGCTCCATGATGTACAGGCGCGCGTCAGGGGGGTAACCGAGCCCGATCTCCGGGGCCTGCTCGATGAGATGGAACGTGAATCGCGGAGTCGACTGCGCAAGGTGTTCAAGCTTCGAGGGTAGCGCCGTCACGATTTCGAGCCCGGTAAAGCTGCCCCCGACCACTGCGAAGGTTCGAGAGGCGGGTGTCGGGAAGCCCACAGCGACAAGCGCCCGCAGGTGCTGGTCCAGGGTCGTGGCCTCCGTGAAGGTGTCCACGCTGAATACACGGCCTCGTTCGACGAAGTCAGGATAGACTTGGCGGCTACCGGTCGCGAGAATCAGTTGATCGTAGGCGATATCGGGGACGACAGTGGACCCCTTCATGAACTGGACGTGCCGGGACGTCGGAATGATGTCTGCGATCTCGCCCACGACAAGCTCGATGCTAAGTGGCGCCAGCCATTTCCTGAGCGGTATCCGCGTCCCGGCGAGGTCGGCCTCGTAGAAGCGTGGCCGAAGCCCGAGGTACTCGTCGCGGTTGATGAGGGTGATTTTCAGTTGGTCGCGCACGCCTAGCTCCCTGGCGTGTCTTGCGGCGCTCACGGCGCTCCAGAATCCGGCGAATCCACCGCCGGCGATCAGCAAGTGCTTCATCACCTTTCCCATGGTTTTCTCCCTGTAATGACGTTAATTGCGATCCGTCTTGTCCGTGTTAAGACAAAAAATATTTACGACTCGGGCGCCATGATCTCCCGAAACCATCGTGCCGCCTGCTCCTGGTGTTTCGGGACCTTGCGGTCGACCTCGCGCGCCAACCAGGCCAAGGTCTTCGCCGCCAATGCGGTCTTGATCTGCGCCTCTGCGTCCATCATGACTTGGTGGATTGCGCAGGGCCCGCGCCGGGCCCACTCCGCCCGAGGTTTCCCTCGGCCGAGCGCGCTCTTCTCGCGAATATTCCAGCATTCGAACAGGCGGACCTCGCCTTCTACGGCGACCGCCACGTCCCAGAATGTGATTTGCTCGGGCGGTCTGGCCAATTCATAACCCCCCTTGGCGCCGAGTGCGGAGCGCACCAATCCCGCCTTTTTCAGTCGGGTGAACACTTTGGCAAGGTAGGTCTCCGAAACCCCCTGGAAACGGGCGATATCACCCACGGCCAGACTGTGGGTGTCAGGCGGGTTGCTGAGATAGAGCAGGCAATGCAGGGCGTACTCGACGCCTTTTCCCAAAACGGCCATGCACGGACATTAGCAGACAATTCGGATACGGTAAAGCGGTATTGCGGCCAAGCAGCTTCAGAATCGTTTGCCGATCGTTTGCTCACTAACTGGCACGCGGATCCGGCCCGCGATATCCGCGGGGCGCATGCCCGCGAAGCGCACCCGCGATTGGTGAAACGGTATGAGGTCCAGGCGGCGACGAGCAGGGATGATCCGCCAGATTGTCCGGTTGTTCTTTTGCGGGCTTGCTTGCCTTGGTGCCGCGTGATTTTGGCGATCTATTATTCATCGATGCAAACCCTCTTCAGCAAAATTGCCCCCGATTGATGTCGCCCCGTTATCCGATGGCACGATAGCGCCACCTCTTGTCTTCGAGGGCCCCGCTGCGCTGCGCTTCAACGGGCGCACCCTGCACCGGATACCGCACCTCACTCACCTGGAGGTCTTTCGAAGAAGAAGCATTCGGGCAGGATGGCCGGAGCGATGGTGGCCACATCCCGGGCCGGCACCCCGCAGGCGAAGAATGTTTCGCGCCACTGACGCAGCACCGCGACGAGCCGATCGATTTCCGCGCGTGCCCCTTCCGCCGATAAGCCGAAACGGCGCGCCTGCGACAGCAGGTTGTAGATGCTGGCCGTGCGACCGTAGTTGCCGACGGTCAACGCGAGGTCACGGCGCTCCAGGCTGACCATGGGTGCTGGCACCAGGTCGTAGGCCGGCGACAGCCGCCATCCCTTTTGCCTGCGCAGCAGGGCGTGGTTACGCGGGTGATCGTCGTTGTTGGTCACGGCGGCGTTGAAGACCATGCGCCTGAATAATTCGGCACAGTCGGTTTCCGGCCTGTCGGACCAGCGGCGCGCAATGTGCGGCGCTGGTCCGTATCAGCCGTTGCGGTCGGCGATTATTGACCTGTCAGCGGTGGCGATGTGGAGGCGGGGATGAGGGCATCATCAGCTTGGTCATCCGGAGTGCGGCCGACTGGGCCGCGACCCAAAACAAAGATGCGATTGACAAGACGTGATATAAAAACTACACTTGTCTCGACATGATCGAGATTAAGCAGACCGCAACCTTCCAGCGGTGGCGAAAAAAGCTCAAGGACGACCGGGCGCGCGCCATCATTGCCGCCCGGTTGACGCGACTGGCTTACGGTCATGCCGGTGACACGCAACCGGTTGGTGAAGGGGTGAGCGAACTTCGTATCCATTATGGCCCCGGTTATCGTGTCTATTGCCAGAGGCGGGGCGCGGCCCTCATCGTCTTACTGTGCGGCGGGGACAAGGGTACGCAGGTCAAGGACATCGAGACCGCCAAGCGCTTGGCGAAGGACTGGAGGGATGAAGATGAGTGAGAAGCTGACGATTTACGATCCTGCCGAGGATCTAAGTTCTGATGAGGCGGTGGCGGCGTTCATGGCCGAGGCGTTTGCGACGGGCGATGCTGGCTTCATCGCGCATGCGTTGGGCATCGTGGCGCGTGCCAAGGGCATGACGCAAATCGCCCGCGAGACCGGATTGTCGCGCGAACAACTCTACCGGTCCTTTAGTGAGCATGGGAACCCCACACTCAAGACTACGCTGGCGGTCATGAAGGCGTTGGGTATCGACCTCATGGCCAGGAGGACGTCTCAGGCTGCGCCGTAAGCATGCTCAATGATTCATACGTGGCTGCTCACGGCCACGGCGCGCCCGTTGGGCCCGCCCTCCGGCCTCAGCCCTTTCAATCTCGGCCTGAATGACGGTTTCGATCTGACCCTCTCCCCAGCGGCGCGCCCGACCAAACCGCGCGGGCGGGGGCAGGCGGCCCTCGGCCAAAAGCTTTTCAACCGTTCGCCGGCAGACCCCAAGCCGCGCCGCCACATCATCCTTAGATAGCCCGCCCCGTCCTGCGGGCCGTGCAGCAGGTAATCGATCTCCTGGAGGTCGGCGGCGCTGCGTTCGAGCTTGTGTTCGATCACGCGCCGACCCCAGGCATCCGGGCCGGCGTCCCGCACAGCCCCGGGGATCCCCTTGAGTTGGGTAAACTCATAGACAGTCTTGTCCAGGGGTAACTGGAACGGATCGAGTGCGACCGCTTCTTGCCGTTGAAGGTAGCGGTCGCCGTAGCGAAAGCGCCCGATCTGTGTCTCTCACCCAGGCCTTCCTTCGCGTCTGGAAAACACCGTGCCGCGAGGCCCATAGGAGCTTCGCGGCAAGGGCGCGCTGGCTTATCTATGGGCGTGCGTATGTGACGGCGGGACGCCACGGTTCAGCCTCTCTTGTCTTTGCAGAAAATCGCGCCCCGTTCCAAGTCACGCGAGAGCAGTGGGGTGGCCCATTCAGGAAGATGTCCCGAAGGGTTGACGGTGACCGGGGCGCGAGGAGGAAGGCCGCTGGACCCCCTTCGTCACGCGCCGGGCCTGAAGCTGTCACAAATCGGCCACTCGGGCGGTGAGGGGGTGCCGCACATGATGCTGGCGGACCCCGCGGATCGCCCGCATCCCTTTGTCTTGTAAGGATATTACCTATTTTTGTGGCCATACTTCGCGGTCTAGCATGAATCCTGCAAGGTCATGGTCATAAAGCCGGTCATACCGAACCGGCGTGCTGGGGGCAGGGCATCGATGGCCATGAAGGGTGGGAACCCGCGGGCGGGTGCGCGGGGCGCGGGCTTTACCTTGATTGAGGTGATGGTCGTAATCGCGATCATCAGTGTGCTGGCGGCCATTGCCATCCCGGTCTATGAGCGCTACGTCGCGGTGGCCCAGGCCCAGGATGTGGCGGAGGATTTCCATGCGGCGATCAGCGCGGTGGCGGATGCTATATCGGGCGCGCAGGCTGGGCAGTACACCTTGATCGCCCTGGCGAACACGCAGGGCGTACCGCCGGCGGCCCCGGCCACGGGGTCCGAGACCCCTGTCCTGAGCGACCACTCGACGGATCCCGCGGCCTTCGCCACGACCGGCGGGGCCGCCCCTGTCAGTTTTGTCTATATCGGGGCGAGCGGCACGACGTTTACCGTGCCGTCCTACTGTGGGGAAGTGGATATCATTGCCGAAGGGCCCAAGGCGCCGGCGACGACTGCGGGCGCTTGGATCAACCCGGGCATCACGCGCTCTGTATATCTTAGTGTCGGGGTGGGCAGCACCTGCGGGGCCGATAAGGGCTTGGGTCAGGACATCATCAACGCAATCATTGCCAACGGGTCGAGCGCCCCCCTTCCTATGAACGACAGCTCTGGGCATACCGTGAGTGCCTGCTTGTCGGGGGTGGCGGCCTGTTATGCCGAAGTGGGCTCGAACGGGGCCATTACGCCCTAGACGTCCGGATCTCTCCTCCCGAACGCCCGCTTGGACGCCCGAGCTTCGCTCTCGCGTGCGTGCGGGCATGTCTTCGCGGTTTCCGGAAACGGCATGATGCCAGGGTACCAAGACTCAGGCTGTCCGGTATGGAGCTCCTTTTGTCCGGCCTGGCGGCGCGTCTGATGGTTCGGTTTGGGATCCCATCGTGGCGCCTGTGCTCGGGGATTCGGTGTTCTGACGCTTATGCTCGCGTGCTCAATTGCGTCCCCCGAAGATCATGAATGGCGCGGGCAGACCTCAGAAGCGCTGGTCCCGCTGCCCATGGGGGGTAAGGGACCGGCGTTGCCTTTCCGGAGTCACGCTGTTTGTTGGGTGTCATCGCAGGCGTGACGCGCGTCGTGTCTGTCTCTTGCCGTAATCGTTCTGCCCTGCCTGCGGCCATACTTCCCGTCGCTTCGAATGCGAAAGCCTCCGAAGATTCGATTGTCGGGATGGGCTTGCGGGAAAGCGGGGTGCCATGATCGAGGCCGAAACGGTCGCGAGCGATTTTTGCGAGAGATGAACCGGGGATTTTCCGGATTGTTTCTGTCACGACCTGTTCGTAGCATGGCGGGCCTGATGCTTGTCCGCGCAGTGCGGACCCTGTGTCACGAAAGTGTCGTGGTATAATGGGGGGTGTGTCGTTCATGGGCGCAAATATGCTGGACACCTATACACTCATCAAGCGTCTGACCCAGGCCGGCGTCCCCGAGGCGCAGGCCGAGGCGCATATGTCGGTGTTCCTGGACATGTCGGAGCGGGGGTTTGCCACCAAGGGTGACATCGAGAACCTTGGAAGGCGAATGGGCGGCCTCGCAACCGATGAGGCCTTATCGGGAGTCAAGCGGGACGTCACGACCCTAAAGCAGGACGTCGTAGTTCTCCAGAAAGATGTCACCGGCCTTAAGCAGGACGTCGCCGGTCTTAAGCAGGACGTCGCCGGTCTTAAGC
>NZ_JBTRWP010000027.1:6740-37986 GCF_054609335.1 Acidiferrobacter sp.
CTTAAGCAGGACGTCGCCGGTCTTAAGCAGGACGTCGCCGGTCTTAAGCGGGATGTGGCAGCGCTCCAGAAGGAAATGGCGGAATTCCGGGCGGAATTCGAGGTTCGGATGTCGGCCATGGCGGCCAGCATCGCCGGCCTGGAGACGCGCCTGATGGTTCGGCTCGGTGGCCTCATCGTGGTGCTCATGTCCGCGGGTTTTGGGGTCCTGGAGTTCACGCTCGCACACTAATCCTGACGCATGACCATAACGGAGCACGGCGATCGCCGCTCAAGGCAAAAGCCTTCGCCGCCTGCCCGCAAGACCCTGGTCCTCACCGAGCCTCGAACCACCCGTGGATATCCTGCCGAAAGCCTGGGGGCTCCTGTGGGGCCGCTTTTGTGGCGCATGGACGGATGTCGTGGAAGGCGCGCGTGGAGAGGATCGAGGCGCTACCGGCCGACCCCACCCTGTCATGCTCGCCACCGGGTGGCGCCGGGTCGATGACATAGGGAGAGGGCAAGCGGCGCTTTCGGGAGCGGCTTGGCCCCCCGATCTTGGGCCCGGAACGCCACTTTCGCGCGTTTTGGGGCTCCGAACCTCGAAAACCCGCGCCCTCACCCCTGTGAAAGCCTGACTAAATAAATCAACAACTCTTGACTGGGGTCAAGTCGAATCATATTAGCGATTTCTCATAATGCCCGCCGTATCCCGATATTCCTGCCTGGGATCACGAGACGTCCCATTTGAGGAGGCAGTATGAGGAGTTCGCACACGCTGTCAGACCCGGGAGATGACGGGACGCATGACCTTGTCATCCGTAATCTCAAAATCGCCCTTCTGCTGACGCTCGTCGTCACGGTCGGCATCCTGATCTACGGGACCTTCATCACCTATAGCAAGACACCGCCCTTGCCGGGGCGTTTCCTGGACCCACAGGGGCAGGTTTTCATGACGCGCCACGATGTGGTGGCCGGTAAGGCCGCGTTCCAGGAGGCCGATCTCATGGATTACGGCAGCATCTATGGGATGGGGTCGTATTTTGGGGAGGACTATACCGCGCAGTTCCTGCATGCCCTGGGACGACACACCGAGCAGGCGCTCGCGCGGGCCCGCTACGGCAAGAGTCTGCGTGCCCTCACCCCGGGGCAGCGCTATACCGTACGCGCGACGATGCGCACGGAGCTTCAAGGTATTGCCCTGCGCGATGCGCAGGTGACATTGCCGGCGGCGCTTGTCCAGGCCGCGCAGCAGGTACGCGTTCGGGCCGTGGATGAGCTCTTACATAACCACTTTGCTCACGGTTGGACACGTCCCGGCGGCTTCGACCGCGCCAAGGCCGGACGCCTGGCGGACTTCTTGATCTACAGCGCCATGACCACCGTAGCGCGCCGTCCCGGGCACACCTTCTCGTATACCAACAACTGGCCGTATGCGCCGACCGAGGGTAATACTCCGACCACCCCGACCTTTATCTGGACCTGGGTCTCGTTTGCGTGGGTGATGTTCGCTACCGGGGCCGTCATCTACCTCTTCTACCGCTACATCCATCGCGAGGACAATGCGCCGCGTGAGGTCCTCATCGCCGGCTTCCCGCCGCTCACCGAGAGCCAGCGCAAGACCGGTAAGTATTTCGTGACAGTTGCCGCCTTGTTTCTCGCGCAGATCGCCGCCGGTACGCTCATGGCCCATGACTATGCCGAGCGCGCGAACTTCTATGGCCTCTCGCTCAACGGCATATTGCCCTTTGCCTTTCTGCGCAGCGCCCACATCCAGTTGCCCATCCTGTGGATCGGTCTTGCGTGGATAGGGGCCGGGCTTTTCATCGCCCCGCTCATCGGTGGCGGAGAGCCCAAGGGGCAAGGGCGGCTCGTGGATCTCCTGTATATCGCGACCGTCACCGTCGTCGTAGGTGGCCTCTTCGGCGACTATGCCGGTATCAAGGGCTGGTTCACCCACGGTTCCTGGTTCTGGTTCGGCAATCAGGGCCTCTCCTATCTCGAGCTTGGGCGCGCCTATCAGATGGGGCTCTTCGCGGGGCTCAGCTTCTGGAGCGTGCTCGTGGGGCGGGCCATGTGGCCGGCCCTGAAGGCGCGCAAGGGCTTCTTGAGTGTCGAGCACATCCTATTCTACAGCACCGTCAACATCGCGCTCCTCTATGTGTTCGGTATGATCCCGGTCACGTCGATCGCAAGCTCTTTCACCATCACCGACTTCTGGCGCTGGTGGGTCGTGCATCTGTGGGTCGAGCAGGCCTTCGAGCTCTTCGTGGTGGCGGTGACCGGCTACTTCCTCATGGCCCTGGGGCTCGTCTCGCGCCGCACTACGCTGATTGCGGTCCTGTTCGAGACCATTCTGGTGTTCCTCGGAGGGGATGATGGTGTGGGCCACCATCTGTACTGGGTGGGCGACCCCGGGATGTGGTTGTCGGTGGGAAGCCTCTTCTCGTACGTCGAGGTGTTGCCCTTGGTGCTGCTCGTGATCGAGGCCCTGATCCAACAGCGGGACCTCGTGCGCGCCCAGAAGGACTTTCCCCATGCGCTTGCCTATAAGTACGTCATGGGCTCGGCCTTCTGGAATTTCCTGGGCGCCGGTGTGTTCGGTGGGGGGCTCATCAATGCCCCGCTCGTCAATTACTACGAGCACGGGACCTTCTTGACACTGGGTCACGCGCACACCGCCATGTTCGGGGCCTTCGGCCTGATCGCCATAGGCCTCGTGTATTTCTCTCTGCGCTATATGAACGGCGAGGGTGAGTGGGATGAAGGCCTGGGGGCGACCGCTTTCTGGCTCTTCAACGCAGGCATGGCCTTGTGGCTCACCTTGAACTTTTGGCCGATCGGCTTCAAGCAGCTCGCCGCCGTCTATGAGCACGGCTACGCCTATGCGCGCAGTCTGAGCTTCTATGACACCACGACCACTTACCAGTGGTTGCGCATGCCGGGCGATATCGTGTTCTCGGCCGGCGCTCTGCTGCTCGCGGTCGACATCGTCCGTAAGGTGAGGGTCCTTTGGGGCCGTAAATCATCCATAGCCGCCGGCGGTCGCATGACCCCGGCACCGAGGAGTCCTCTATGAAGACCAGTATGGGATTGGGTCTTGCCGGATTGACGGCCGTGACCGCGCTTTCGATCGGCATGTCGATTGTCATACCGGCGCAGAATACGCGCGCGGCGCGTGCCGAGACGACTGCGGCCTGGGCGCTGGCGCGTACGGCGCTGGCCCGCGCCGGCAACTCCTGCCAGGGCGCGACGGCGTCGTCGGGCGGGCTCACCGCGCAAGTCGTGGCGCAGGGTGGGCGGTGCGTGGTCCATGTGACCATTCCCGCCGGCCCCGGCATCCCCGCTATCGTGAGGGGCGTGCGCCTCGCGGCGGTGATGGAAGGCGGCGCGATCCGTTGTCGGGCGCACGGCGGGCATGGCGCGGGGGCCCTGGACTTTCCCGTGGCGTGTCATTATCGGGCGACCGGTATGCTACTCTAAGGCGGC
The DNA here is from genome assembly GCF_054609335.1 of Acidiferrobacter sp. Lineage (NCBI taxonomy): Bacteria > Pseudomonadati > Pseudomonadota > Gammaproteobacteria > Acidiferrobacterales > Acidiferrobacteraceae > Acidiferrobacter > Acidiferrobacter sp. The sequence goes on from NZ_JBTRWP010000027.1 coordinate 10,208, forward strand.
TCTGTGCGGTACGAAAAGGGGCCTTGGGCCCCTTTTTGTTATGGCGCCCCCCGCCCCTTATTGTGTGACGCATTGCGCGGCGCCTTCCCGCTATCCAAAAAACACCGCGCGGTCATAGCCGACGGATCGCGCCTTACACGGAGTTTTTTAAGAATCCGCGCGTCGCGCGTGGCTATATCGTGACCAAGTCCGCAGACGACTTTGGGCTGGTAAACGACTTCCCTCGGGAAATGGGAGGTGATGATGGTCGGCGCCCGCTGATCCTGCGCGTACCGGCACCGCTGCTGTGCTATTGGATGGGCGCCGCCGAGTCACCCAACGATAGCAATTGAAGGGTGCGGATATCCCCACGCAGACGCCCCTTGTCGAAGGTGGTCGCCATTCCTCGATACTGTCATAAGGGCCGTACAGCTTGCGCTCCCCGGGCGCGCCCGCTCGCGCCATTTCTGCTTGGTATCGGGCACGTGTTTTCCGGCCACCTATCGGCAACGATACGGGCTACAGCAGGTCGGGTAATAAGATTTCATGGCATTCCCTATTGACGACGTGTACCGCCCCGACGACCACTTTCGATACCGTAAGCCGAGGTTACCTCCCTACCGTGGTCATCTCGGTCAAAAACGGCGTAGACCTTCTCGAGCGCGCGGCGCTGAATGTTCTTGTGACGGTCGCCGTCCTCGAATAACGCCAGCGCGTATCGCACAACCTGAATCGGCGCAGTGCCCATATCGCTGGGCTGGATTTCCACATTGGTCGTACGCAAACGATAGGCCGCGCGAATCTCCTGAAAATCGTTCGGCCCTGTTTTGCTGCCTTCTGAAATGATCAGGATGCGGTCGTAGCTCGCGCGCCGTCCCTGTTTACGCGCCAGATCTTGTTTCTGGCGTTCCTTCGGGGCGTTGTCGCGAGCCATCAGTGTTTCAGCCCCAAGGCGTGGCTGAGAAAGGGCACACCGTCCTATCGCCCCATCAGGTAGCAGTACTCCAGTGCCTTGTCCTTGCGCGGGTTAAATTCGGACAGGCTGACCCGGCTTAATTAGGGTCGAGCACCTCTTTTGCGAGATCACCACCGAACCTCTGCGTCGCGACCGGCCACGGCCTGTGACGAGATCCCGGGCGCTCTCTCCAGATTCCCCCGGGCCCATCGAACACGGCTGGCATCACCGACCGCCCCGGATCGCCGGCACGCGCTGTGAATGATCCCCAAACTCCGCGTCTTTCTGGACCATGCACACGGAAAGAGTCCTCGGACTCTGTATATCCCTCTCGATGGCGAATGCGATGACGCGCGGTTCGGAGTGACAACTCCAGGGCGCTTAGGCCGTGAGCTGTCTTGCAGTGGGGTTGATACCTCGTCGAACCCAAGGCCCGCCCTGGGCGGCACCAGGAGACTTCATTGGAGTAAATAGCAAGAATCGGAAACATTAAGTTCTTGTTATAGGGTCGGGACTATAGAGTGGCTCCCGTGCCATGGGGCTGCGTGCTCAGGATGCGTTGACAGGCCCCAGGGCGCGCGATAGGCGCGTCGGCACAAGGCCTCATGCGTCCGCTCGCCGTGAACGCATGGGAAAACGCAATGATATGGGGAGTTCGGATCGTGGCACGTGAAGGATTGAGCGAACCCACGGGAGGTGTTTCATGATGATCGCGGCAATGGCATCGCGGTTAATGTTGGTTGCGCCCTGGCCGCTCTTGGCTGTGGGTGTTGTCGTCGGGGTGGGCGCCGACCGCCATCCCCGGCTCATGAGGGCCGCCACCACGGGCGCCGCCTGGTTCGCGCTCGCCTGCGCGATCCTGGCGGCCGTGACCTATGGTCTGGGCGCCACTCAGTCCGAGACCTATCTCAGTCTGCATCTGCCGGCGCGTCTCGGGGCGCTTGCGATCAGCGTCGACACGGATGTCCTCACGATCATCATGCTGACGCTGGTGGCCTTTGTCGGCATGATCGTGGCGCGCTACTCGAAGACTTATATGGATGGCGATGAGCATGAAGGGCGCTTCCATCGCTGGCTCGCCTTGACGCTTGGGTCGTTTTTGACCCTCATCGTCGCCGGCAATGTGTGGGGCTTCTGGGTGTCGTGGTTGGTTACCAGTCTCTGCCTCCATGAGCTCCTGGCCTTTTACCGTGACCGGCCCGGTGCGGTGCTCGCCGCCCGCAAGAAGTATCTGCTGCATCGTCTCGCGGATGCCTGTTTGTTCTCAGCCTTCGCCCTGATCGTGCGCACGCTCCATACTGCGCAGTGGGCCGGCATTGCCCGGGCTTTGGCCCATACCGCGGGGCCGTTGCCGGAGGCCTTGACGGTGGCGGCCGCCCTGATCGTCGTGAGCGCAATCCTAAAGAGCGCGCAGTTCCCGTCCCATGGCTGGCTCATACAGGTCATGGAGGCACCGACCCCGGTTTCGGCCCTGCTCCATGCCGGCATTATCTACACCGGGGCGTTTCTGGTCCTGCGTGCAAGCCCGCTCATGGCGCATATCAGTTGGGTGGGGGATGTCATGGCTGCGGTTGGTCTCGTCTCCATCGTGGTGGCCTCACTCACCATGATGACCATGACCAACATCAAGGGGGCGCTTGCCTATTCCACCTGCGCGCAGATGGGTTTCATGCTGATGGAGTGCGGCCTGGGTCTTTACAGTATCGCGGTCCTGCATATTCTCGCGCACTCGGTGTATAAGGCCCACGCCTTCTTATCGTCGGGCAGTGTCGTCGAGCACTACCGGGCGCCTAAGCTCGTCGTGTCGACCGCCGCGACCATGGGACGGGCGCTGCTTGGGCTTGCGATTGCGGTCCTTATGGTGCTTGGTGTCGGTGCCGCATTCGGGGTGGGGCTTGTGCGCCAACCGGCCTTGATCGTCATGGCGGCGATTCTGGCCGTGGGTATGACCCAACTCTTGCTGCAGGCCTTGAACACCCGCAAGGGGGCGATGGGCGGTCTGCTCGTGCGAATGGTGGCTTTAAGCGCCCTGGTCTCTGTCGCCTACTTCGCGCTCCACGTGGCTTTCGTGCAGCTCCTGGGGGCCGGTGTGCCAGCCGATCCGGTGCACGTTGGTGTCGCTCAGAAGGTCTTGCTGGGGGTGATCGGCGTGGCGTTCTTGGCCCTGCTCTTCATTCAACAACTGCTGCCGCGCCTGTCGCAGACGGCTTTGGGGCGTGCCGCCTACGTCCATTTCTATGGCGGTCTCTATGCCGACAGCTTGTTGACCGAGTTTGTTCGCGGCTTCGGACCGACGCCGGGCGGGGTTGGTGGACGTCGCCAGCTTGTGAGTGCGGATCCTTCACATGAGGTGCAATCATGATGGCAATCACGAATATCGATAAGGACTTGAAGGCCCGGATCGACATGGCCTGTGGGCGTATCGCGCCCTTGTGGCCGCTGAAGAGCTTCGTGGCGGTCAATCCTTACTTCGGCCTGGCCGACCAGCCGTTCTGGCAGGCCGACGTGACCTTGAAGCGGGTCGCGGGCCAGGGACTCACCATGCCGCGGGCGTTTTACAAAAAGCGCATCGAAAGCGGGCGCATCACGCGCGCCGATATGGCGGCGGCCTTGCGCGAGACGGGAAGCTCCTGGGATGTGGCGACCCTCGAGGAGGCGGTGGCCCGCCCATCGCAGGCCCCGGCCGTGCCGCTCGCTTTGGTGACTGACATCTTAGGTGAGCTCGATCGCCAGGAGTGGCCGGGTTTCGTCCTTGAGCGGATCAGCCAATATTGCGCCGCCTACTTTGACGAAGGCCAGGCCTTGTGGGCGATGCCGTGGCGGGGGCAGGGCCTCTATGCGGGCTGGCGCGCATTTACGCGGCTCGACCGGAATCCGCGGACCGTGGGCCTGCGCGGCATGCGCGCGGCTTTGGACGATCTCCCCGATCAGGCGAGCCGCGCCATCGGCTGGGCCTTGCGGCAGCTTGCGGTGCCGGAGGCGGCGACCGATGACTATCTGCATGCCGCGCTCTTGAGCGTGGGCGGATGGGCGGGGTGGGCGCGTTACAAGCGCTGGCAGGCGGAACTCGCCGGCGGCCAAGACGATACTATCCAAGACCTGCTTGCCATTCGCGTGTGCTGGGATGCGTTGCTCTACAAGCTCCGATTCAGTGAGCGCCTGAAGTCGCGCTGGTACCAGTCTATGGTCACGGATGGCAGTATTGCCGCCAAGGCTGCGGCGCATCCGCAAGCGGTCGCCAAGGAGACTGATGCCTTGTTGCAGACGGCCTTTGAGATCGCCTACCAGCGAGAGCTCGTTGGCGCGCTCAAGGCGGTCCCGGCTATAGCGCCGCCCAAGGCGCGTGCCCCGGTGCAGGCGGTTTTCTGTATCGACGTACGTTCCGAGATCTTCCGGCGTGCCTTCGAGACCGTGGCGCCGGCCGCCCGTACCGGTGGGTTCGCCGGATTCTTCGGGGTGTTGATGGAGTACCTGCCGCTGGGCGCGTCGGCGGCCAAGGGGCATCTACCGATCCTTTTCAACCCCTCCTACCGCATATGCGAGCATGTCCCCGGGGCGAACCCGGAGCAGACCCGCGCGCTGGTTGCCAAGCGCCATGGCCGCTTACGCGCCGCCGATGCCTGGAAGACCTTCAAGACCTCGGCGTCGTCGTGCTTTACCTTCGTCGAGGCCGCAGGTCTCCTCTATGCCCCGAAGATGTTCGGCGACAGTATGGGCTGGACACGCGCGGTGTCGCATCCCGACGCCAAGGGACTGGATGACTCGGCGCGTGAGCAGCTGGGCCCCCGGCTTGCCAGCGACCAGAGCCAGGCAGGCGGGGCGGTGAGTGGAATCCCGGCAGCGGACCGGCCGGGAGCTGCGGAATTCGCGCTGCGCAACATGGGCATGACTAGCGACTTCGCGCGGCTTGTGGTCCTCATCGGACATGGCAGCACGACCGTCAACAATCCCCAGGCCACGGCGCTTGATTGCGGGGCGTGCGCCGGCCAGACCGGCGAGGCCAGCGCGCGCATCGCGGTGGCCTTGCTGAATGATCCAGTGACGCGTAAGGGGCTGGTCGAAAAGGGCATCGACATCCCAGCGGACACGGTGTTTATCGCGGGTCTGCACGACACGACCACAGACGACGTGGCGCTGTTCGATACCGCCGCTGTACCGTCCTCGCATGCGGGCGATCTGCGGCAATTGCGCGAGTGGCTCAAGGCGGCAGGACAGGTTACGCGTATGGAGCGCTCCGCCTTTCTTGGGATGGGAGGGTTGCCGGAGGCCCGCGTGGGGGCTGATATCAAGCGGCGCACGCGCGATTGGGCGGAGGTGCGGCCCGAGTGGGCGCTCGCCAACAATGCCGCTTTCATTGCCGCGCCGCGCGCTCGGACGGCGCGCTGCGATCTCGGGGGACGAGCCTTCCTTCACGACTATGCATGGCGCAACGATAGTGAGTTCAAGACGCTGAACCTCATCATGAGCGCGCCCATGGTGGTCGGCAACTGGATCAACATGCAGTACTACGGGTCGGTCGTGGATAACGTCCGCTTCGGTAGTGGCAACAAGGTTCTGCACAACGTGGTGGGTGGGTCCATTGGCGTGCTCGAGGGCAACGGCGGCGACTTGCGTGTGGGGCTCGCTATGCAATCGTTGCACGACGGCCACCGCTGGATGCATGAGCCGATGCGTCTCAATGTCTTTATTGAGGCCCCGCAGGCGGCCATGGACGACGTTATTGCCGGCAATCCGCTGGTTCGCCAGTTGGTCGAGAACGCCTGGCTACACCTCTTCCAGATCGACGACGAGGGCCGTATCCATCGTCGCGGGCTGGATCGGCAATGGCGCGAGGTGTTATCGGCCGAGGGCGCTCATCCGTAATCATAAAAGCCGCGACAGGCTGTGTTGACAAGTCGGCAGAGGGCCGCCCGGCCCTCTGCTGCCCATCGGCAGCGGGGTGGGAGGAGCCGGAAGGGGCGCGGGACAGGCCGCCTTGCGGATAATTATAAGCCAAACCGACAAACGTACGAGGAAGAATCATGAAAAATCAGGGTTTACGTAGGCTATTTTGCGCGATCCAAGGCGCACTCTTGCGAGTGGGGGTTACCCTCGGCTGCACCACCACTCTGCTCGGCATGCCGCTGGCCGCGCACGCCGCGACCAGTGGGGGAGGTGTGTTTGGGCAGAGCCGGCCGGCGGGCACTGGTGGGATCACGACCATAAGCGGTGCGGCCGGGGGCGGGATCGTACCCTGGGCACTCATTGCGGGCTACGGCGGGCCTGGACAGGTCGGTTTTACCGCGTCTTACTCCAACGCGAGCACCGCCAATTTCGACATCAATGCCTATGGGGTCGCCGCCGGTATCGATAACCGCGTCGAGGTCTCGGTCGCCCAGCAGAGCCTCGACGTCGGTAATACCCCTGTCACTGGTGGCTTTGACCCTGCCACGGCGGGCGCGACGCTCACTCAGGACATCATCGGTGTCAAGGTGCGGGTGCTCGGGAATGCGCTCACCCAGGGGACATGGATGCCGCAGGTGGCGGTAGGCGCCCAGTACCACCACAATGAGAGTGGGGCCCTGATGAACGCCCTCGGGCTGGGCACCAAGGTGAGCGGCACGAGCTATTATCTGGCGCTCACCAAGGTGTGGGTGAAGGGTCTGTTCGGGCATGTGACGGTGGCGGACTTCACGCTCGATGCCACGCGCGCCAACTATAACGGCCTGTTCGGTTTCCAGGGCGCAAACAATCCGAGCTACCACTACGAGCCCGAGATCTCGGCGGGCGTCTTCCTGGATCCCCATGTCGTGGTCGGCGGGGAATACCGGTCCATGCCAAGAGCCATGAAGCGTGGTACGGCAAGCCCGGACAACGCCTGGAAGGATGTGTTCGTGGCCTATGTCCCCAACAAGAGCGTCTCGCTCACCTTGGCCTACGCCATGCTCGGGCATATCGCCGGTATCCCCAACTCCAACGGGCTCTATACCTCCGTGACCGCGAGCTTCTAGAGGCGGGCGGGGCCCACGGGCCATAGGGTGTCCGGGCCGCTTGTGTCTTCGGGGGCGATGATGCGGCGGACCATGGCGCATCCGTGGATGGCCTAGGCACGGCTAGGGGCCAAGGACCGGCGCAAGGATCATCCGGCGGGCCGGAGCCTTCAGGGGTGCGGGGAAGTATTCCCGCGCCCCCGTTTTTTTGGATTACACTGAGCTTTCATGCGGAGCGCCCCATCGACGCGGATGCCCGGGCGCTTAGAGAGAGGAATGTCATGGCAATACCATCGGAATCTTTACACGGTACGGTCGCGCAACAGCGCAACATGCTGACGCGGGTGCTGTACAAACCCCTGCGCGCCCTGAGCGACCGGTGCGCGCAGGCGTGGGGCGACCGCGCCGCCATGGAGGCTGCCCTGCAGGCCGCCTTTGCCTCCGTGCCTCATGGCAAGTTCCTGTACGTTTTGGATGCCCACGGACGGCAGATCACCGCCAATATGAGCCGCGAGGGTTTGTTGGATGAGCACTTCGGGCGCGACCGCTCCGATCGCCCCTATGTCCGCGAGGCGGTGGCCGAACGGGATGCGCTTACAAATAGCCGCGGGCAGCACTATCAACAATGGGCAGATCTCGGCGATGGGGGTCAGGCGACGGACTTTGTACTCTCCGCCGCTTATATCAGCCTGCGCGCCCTGCGCCCGTCGCTGACCGCCATGCAGTTCGTGCGCAACGCCAACGGGGACGTGCTGGGTTTCGTGGGGGCCGACTTCGCCCTGCGCGAACTACCGCAGGCGCAGGCGCTCTATGAGGACCCGCGTCGTCCGCGGCGGGTCGATGCCGATTATCCACGGCCGGATGCACCATCGGGGGCCGCGCGGCTTGCGAGCAAGATGGATGCGCAGATCGACACCGTCATCCGTGTGATGGAGGAGTTGATCCTGGTCCACGGCGTCTATCACGTCATGCTGCACTTCTCGAGCAGCCAGGCGGTCGTGTGGGTCGTGGACGACCCCTTCCGGTATCGTCTGCTTGCCATCAACGAACTCACCAATCCGGATATCTGTCTTGCGTATCCAAAATGCCCCTACCCCGGGAATGCCCTGGTTCCGGCTGAGCGCGTGCGGGATATCCTTGACAATATGAGGACGCTGCGGTCGATGGAGGGGCGGTTTTATTTGCGCACCGGTACCGTCAATGTCTTCAATGGGATGGTGAGCTTGAGTTTCTCATCGGATTCCTCGCATTACCTCCCCTATGAGGAGTTCCTCAAGATGGACTATTCGTTCTGGATAGATGGGTAACGCGTGTCGCTAGGCGCAACACCCGATCCAGCAACTGCGGATCGAGTGTTGCCTCGGCCGTGAACTGGCCGCGATACGCCGACTCCTCGGCGCGCAGCGTGTAGCATGTGTCGCCGCCGATGTCGATGAATAGGGCACCTAGGCCCGCCTCTACGAAGGCATAGTCGCGCTTTAGAAAAAACTCCGTGCAGCAGACGCCCAGGAACGTGCGTATTCCCGCGCCGCGCAGCTCTTCCAACACCATGTAAAGATGCTCATAGCGGGTGATCGTGGTCACAGGGAGGCCGTGTGCCCGCCCTAGGCGATAGGCCTCCCCCACGGCGCATTGCCCGCATTCCGGGCAGCCGTCACGATGGCGCCATTTGCACCAGGCGGGCTTTGCGCAGTAGGGCAGCAACAGGGCTCCCACATCGGCGAGCAGATCCGCGAACCCCTGGTCACGGCGTGGGCTGTAGAGGGTCACACGCTGGGCGTCCCCCGGGATGCCCAGGCGCTCGCCTAGAGCCTGGCGCTCGACGCACAGTCGTGCGAGGTAACCAAGATCCCTGCGGTCGAAGCCAAGCGTGTCGCTGGGCGCCGCAGCCAAGACGGCGGCCTCCAACTCATCGAGGCGCACTCCGGTTAAGGCGTTCGCCAGCTGTTCTAGATCGGTGGCGGCCGCGCACTGGACCCCGCCGACGATGCGCGCGGCGCGCACGCTCTCACCGTCGAGCGCGATGTCGAGGTGCAAGACGCCGCCCGGGGTCTTTAAGAAGGCGCTGACGTCTGGGGACAGGCTCCTCCCGCAGGGGGACGGGGGTTCGATGCGCACAACAGGCGGCGCCTGGATAGTCATGTCCATCGCCAAGCGCGTCGCCAGCGCCGCGGCGATCGCCGGATAGGTGCGCGCCGCCACTGCCGAAGGCTCCGTGCCACCGATGGGGGCAAACCGTTGGGCGGCGGCCAACAATCCCGTAGCCGACAATTTCTCGAGTGGCAGCTTGATAGTTTTCATTAGGGACTCGATATCGACCGCAAACAAGAGGGCAGCCTCGATGAGTATCCGGTCGTCGACGAATACGGCGAACACACAAGCCCTTTTTCGGCCGTCGTCTGTGATGTCGTTGGGGGCAGTAAATGTCGCGGGAATACCTTGCTCGCGCAACGTCGCGGCAATCAGCTTGCCGACGAGCTCGATTATCATTGTCAGCGTATACCGTGGCACCAAGGCGCGCGGGATGGCTGTCACCATAAGGGTCGTGCCCGGATCGATATAAAGGCTGCCACCGCCGGTGCGCCGCCGTATGATGGGCAGGTGGCCTGCAACGAAAGAGCGTCTGAGAGAGCGATCCGGATCATCGAAGGCCCCGACCATCGCGCAGGGTGCGAGGCGCGCGAATCCGAGCGCCACATCGGCCGCCGATGCCCCCGCCAGGATCGTGCGTTCATGGTCATGAAATGCGCCTGGATCGAGGAGGGGGGTTTCATGCCAGCGTAGGGTCATGGTGCTATCTCCCGAGAGGGGTCAGTGTCTCGTATACACACGGTAGTCGGCTTGACTCGCCCAGTCGTTCTGCGACAGGCTGGACCAGCTGGTCGCGTGCGCCCCTCATAGGCAATATTGAGGCGCGCCGCCTGTTTTCTGATTCGGCATCTTCGTTATTCTCGACTCGTCTCTCTCGATTATTCCATTCCGCCAGCGGCGCGCCCATTCGTCGCGCTGCCGTGATCCCTACGAGAAGTCCTCCGCAAGGAAACCCGTGACCACGGTCGCGGGAGGGATGGTGTGCGTGTCGGCATCTCGCGTCAGCAGTAAGGGGGCAAGCCCGCCTTTGGCCTGTCTTCGACCCCCAAAAAGAGGCATCGGCAGATGATAGCGCGCCACCCACCCCGCGATATCCTCCGGCGGCATGGGTTCGGCCACCCAGTAGCCCTGCATCCGCTCGCACCCGACATTCTTCAGTAATCCCGCTTGCTCCGAGTGCTCCACGCCCTCGGCCACCACATCCAGGCCCAGCGTGCGCGCGGTCGCGACGATCCCGCCGATAATGGCAAGGTCGCGGGGGTTCGCCGCGATGTCCCGGAGAAAGCTCCGATCAATCTTGATCGTTTGCGCGGGGAATCTCTGCAGATAGCTCAAGGAGGCATGGCCGGTCCCGAAATCGTCGAGGCCGATACGGATCCCCAGGTCGGCACAGTGTTCGAGCGCCGCGCGGGCGCGCTCGAAGTCCTGGAGTGGCGCGCTTTCCGTTACCTCTATCTCCAGCTGTCGCGGTGCTACATCCGGGTGACGAGCAAGGGCGTCCTCGACGTCTTCGCAAAAACGCTTGTCGAGGAGATGGCAGGGACTGATATTGATCGAGACACGCAGCGCCAAACCCTGGGCTTGCCACGAGGCTGCCTGAAACAGTGCCTGCTCCAGTGCGAAGCGACCGATATCGGGCGCGAACCGAGGGTGATCCAGGCTGTCACCGAGACTGCTGGCCGCGTGGACCCGCCCTTGTTCGTCGCGCCACCGCAAAAGCGCCTCAACGCCGAATACCGGGCGTTCGGGATGAGTAAGCCGGATCAGCGGCTGGTAGTAGAACAGTAGGCGATGGTCGAGTAGAGCCTGCGCCATATGCTCGTGCGCGGCGCCGCAGTGCTCCGTGCGTGCCCGGAGCGCGATGGTGTGGGTGTGATATTGGTCGCGCCCTTGTCTTTTAGCCTCGTACAGGGCCGCGTCAGCATGTCGCAGAAGGGCCGACGGACTGCTCATGTCGATTGGGTAGCACGTGACCCCAATGCTTGCGGAGATCATCGTCGTGCTGCCGTTGACTAGACGAAACGGTCGGCGGAGATCGCTCAGTATTCGTTCACACGTCTCGTCGAGGCCGCGTGCATGTATATCCCCGAGCAGGAGGCCAAACTCATCACCGCCGAGCCGCGCGAGCATGTCGTCGGCGTGGAGTGTGCGCCGGACGCGCCCTGCCGCCTGGCACAAGAGATCGTCTCCCACCATGTGTCCAAAGCGATCATTCACCTCCTTGAATCCGTCGAAATCGAGAATGGCGATCCCAAGGACATGTCCTTCGCGGCGACTCTTGTTGCGCGCCTGCGCTAGCTTCTCGAGGAAAAGCTGGCGATTCGGCAAGCTAGTCAAGGCGTCCCGCAGGGCCTGGGCACGCAACTGTAAGGCAAGTCGGCCGACATGGCTGAACGTAAGGAAGTAGATCAGGCTCACGCGCTCGAAATAGTGTGCGCGCCGCACGCCAATGATTCCTACAACCTCGCGGTCGGGCTGTCCGAAGGGGAAGCAGGCGATTTCGCGCACGTCGGACCCAAGCCCCGCCACCCAGGCAGGAGGCTGCTCGTCTGCAAGGCTCCAAACGACCACGGTCTTCTGCTCCGCCGCCTGCCACACCGGGTCAGACACCTCCTTGGGGATGCGTAAACGCTTCTTTGCGGTACCCGCCAGACACCGTGACTCGAAGTGCCGGTCGTCGGTGCGCACGCAGTAGCCGCACCATGCGACAAATACGCTGCTCTGCACGAGCCCGTGGCACACGCTGGTCAAAAGACGCACGTCCCCCGGGTCCCCGGCCACGCCGGGGTCGGCGAGGGTCTGCAGGAGTACCCGCAGTGCGATCTGACGTTCGGCCTCAACGTCCCAGGTCAGCGCATCACGAGAAGCCGCTGTCATAAGCCACACCGTAGGCATGACCGATGGGTGAATAACCTGCCCGGCGCGACCTGCATCGCCGACTGTCCGTTGCCGCCCCGGCTCGAAGCCGCGCCCCGACCCCCGATCGCTGTCATGATGCCTTGTCGTTTTTGATGGAACGACGTGGTGCTGTCACCCATAAAAGGCCTCCCATCGAGCTCATGGCAGTAGGTCGCAAGCGCGGATCCAGGCTTTGCCGGAGATACATCGCGGTCGCCCGCGCGGCAAGTTTTGACGGAATCGGCAGCTTGCCTAGGAGAAATCCAGGGTCTTTTCGTAGGTCCTCAATTCATGGCGCGCCATGGCGAGATTGGCCTTGGCCCGATCCAGCATCAGATAGAGAAACAGCTTGTCGTTACGTTCCAGTGGCCGGATCAGGTGGTACTGCTTGCCAAGCGTAATGAGGATATCTTCGATCTTGTCGTCAAGATTCAGGCGCGCCACCAGTGCCCGTTTTGTGTTCACGACCTCAGAATTGCCGGCGATCGCCAAATCCAAGTCGACCGCCTGGTTGCCGGCTCTCGCCAAAAGCATACCGCTGCTCGAATCGCCGAGCGCCGCTGCGATAAATCCATCGATATCCTGGATACTGCTCAAATCCACCTTTGCCATGATGTATGTCCATCCTCTGTTAAGTCTCGCAGCGGCGGGTCAAACGCCGCGCCGCCTTATTGTCATGTCCCGCCCGCCATTAAGCGGGCGACTGGTTGCGCCCCAGCCATTCGTCAAGGGTTCTGGCCGCGGATTCGGCGGCGATCCCGGTTTCATGCAAAAGAATTCCGAGATTGGTATTGCGTCGCGCGAGCGTCCCCACGACCAGCAGGTCGCGCTTGGCCGGAACCTTCTGGAGCAAGATCATGCCGTCCACCGCGCTTACGGCAACGAACTGTGTTCGTCCGATCATGACCTCGCGGCCGATGGTCTCGCCGAGGGCGACGATCGATCCGACCATAGCGGAGATCCGCTGTGGATCGGCCTCATTGTCTACCACCGCCGACACCCGTCGTCCGTCCGTGGTGGCGAGCACGCACCCGATGACGCCCGATACCCGCGCATGCAGCTGTCGAATCTCTTCGTCGAATGCCGCCATTAGCTCCGGCGGAATGGCGCGCCCGTTCATGAAGTGACTCCCGTCCATCCGTGACCCCACACGCCGCCGATGGCCTCGCTATAGGTCCATGTCGCCTCGAGCTGTTGTAGAAGTAGCTCCAGCATCTCCAGGACATCGTTGCGTCGGCGCACGTCGGTAGGCATGACCGGTACCACCACATCGAGCGCCGTCAACCGTTCCATGTAGGCCTCGAGCGATGGCTCCGGGCAGCAGTCCATATGCCCGACGCCCACGACCGCCGCGCCAGCATCGGCGAGTGGGCGAAAGGCATCGAGGTAAAGCTCGAGATCCGCCAAGGGGTCGGGGCGCGAGTTGTCGATTAGAACCACCACGCCGAGCGCCCCGGTGGCAAGGATCGGCCACATGAACTGAAAGCGCGCCTGCCCCGGGGTCCCATAAAGCCGCAGCTTTTCCCCCGTTTCCAAAGTGATCTCGCCATAGTCCATGGCGACGGTGGTTTCCTCCTTGTCGCATTCCCCGTGGTCGCTGTTGGAGGCTTCGGTCGTTATCGGCGTGATTTCGCTGATGGCGCGTATCGCGGTAGTCTTCCCCGCGCCCATAGCGCCTGCGAACAAAAGCTTCAATTCCTCGCTCACGGGCGTATCCCAAGGGCGCTGCGTATGGCACCCAGAACGCCTAGCAAGCGCGCGGGCGCCGGGGCCCCGGGCTCCGCCTCCCGGATTCGCGGTGGGCGCGGCGCGACACGGGCGTCCGTGGGCATCGCGGTCACCACGAACCCGCTTAACAGTGCGGCATTAGCGAACGCCACGGCCTCGGTCTCGGGGACGCGGGCAATATCGGCCAGGTTCGCCACGCTGTGGGGCCGTGTCCGTAGCACGGTGGCAAGCCGGGTAGCGGTCGCGGGCCCCTGTCCTGTGAGGTAGGGCCATGCACGCATCTTGAGGAGATCGTCGCGGCCGACCCACGGCAAAAGCCCGCAGTGCGCATGCGCGAGACCCATGTGCCAGAGCAGAGGCTCGATGCCCCGCCGTTCCCGACCCTCTCCTGGTTCGGATGGGCCCAATGGCCGCAGGTCAAGACCCGGCAGCCGGTGTGATTGGAAGAACTCGGACAGGGCCAGTGTGCCCGCGGGGCCGGACCACGAGAACTGTCGATCAGCCGGGTAGAGGGTGAGGCTCGTGCCGTCCTTGTCGATGAGCGCGTGCGGTGTGCCGCGGGTTCGAAAGAGCTCATGAAGCGAGCGGGCCAGCGACCTCATGACGCCGCACCCGGTCTGCGCGTACGTCTTCTGCTGAACGAAATCCGTGAATATGTCGAGAAGATCCGTGACGTGAGGTGGCATCCGCAGACCGACCGAGGAGCGTTGTGTGCCCGCGTCCCGGACCACAGGCACGAGCCGCCCCGTGGTGCCGTCTAGGTTGGGTGCGGAACCATCGAAGAATACGATCTGTGCGTCGTGTGCCGGCGCATGCGCTACAGGGCCCGGCAGGCGGCGGGATATCCGCTCGATCATGGTTTGCAGCAAAACCTTTTCGGTGTCGCTTATCCCATGGAAGCCGTAGGTCACAACGTTTTTGGTGAGATCCACAAAGCCTCCGATTCGTTAGACATGGCTTGGGTGCGTCCACGTGATCTACGATGACGCCATCCCGCTATATTCCGCCCAACGGCGTTGATGTGTGGCACTGTAACGGATATGGCATTATTAATTACACTTAATATTGGCAATTGTCACAATTTACTAACATCTATGGTTCAGGGGGGGGTGTGCCGCTATGTGCGGCCCTGTAAGACGCAGAGATTTGTGGGCGCGATATCGGCGCGTGCGATGCTGGGCGTACGCGTGACGGAGCGCGGACCTGTGGAACATCGCACGAGTTTCGTAGTAGCGTAACGGCTTTACGCACAGTCTGCGCCGACGCAGGTGAGGAGCTTACGAGTGGCTGACGTGGTGTTCATTCTCGGGGCGGGGGCGTCGCAGCAGGGTGGCGCGCCGGTCATGAGCAACTTTCTGGACAAGGCGCGGCGGCTGTTGTTTACCGGGGCCGTGCAGGGCCGCGTGGGGGATTTTGCCAAGGTCTTCGAGGCGATCGGCAAGCTCCAGGCCGTGCATTCGAAGGCGCAGGATCTCGATATCACGAATGTCGAGAGCGTATTCGCGGCCTTCGAGATGGCCCGGCTTCTGGGCCGCATGCCGGGCTATGGGGTGGGGGACATCGACGCCTTGATTGCGGCCTTGAAGACTGTCATCGCCTACACCCTGGAGTCGACGCTCAATTTCCATGAGGAACGCGCCGGGGCTTTGCCGGTGGCGCCCGATCCCTATCCGAGGTTTGTGGAGCTACTGCGTGAGAGCCAGGCGGCATCACCGCCATACCGTCATGCCATCCTGACGTTCAATTACGACCTGGCCTTGGATTATGCCCTGCATCGCGGAGGAATTCCGGTGCGCTATTGCCTGGACGACTCCGACCCGCCCACCGGTATCCCGCTTTTGAAGCTGCACGGTTCATTGAATTGGGTGGGGGGTAGCGAAGGAGAGGTCGTGCCCTGGCGGATGGATCGGCTGTTGGCGGAGTCGGCAAGCACCGTGTTCCGCAGGCAGGCCGAGGGCGTGTTCAGGCTTTGTACCACGGCAAGCATTCTCGACCGTCCATCGGGCGAGCACCCGGTAATCGTTCCACCCACATGGAACAAGTACGGCTACCAGAGTCAGTTCACCCGGGTATGGGCGCAGGCGGCCCAGGAGTTGTCGGATGCCCAGCATATTTTCGTGATTGGATACTCATTGCCGGAGTCGGACTTGTTCTTCCGCTATCTCTATGCCCTGGGGTCGGTCGGGGATCATCCTCTGGAGATGTTCCGTGTGTACGATCCCGACGAGCGGGTCGGGCCGCGCTTTCAGAGCATGCTCGGACCCGGCGCGCGCATTCGCTTTCGTCATGTGGCGACAAGCTTCGAGCGCGCCATTGGTTTGGTGGAGGGCATCTTGAGGAAGCGCCAGAAATGGCCGGAGCCGTCTGCGCGATAGAAGGCGAAGGGGCGCGCGCTCATCCGACGCTAAGGCCGCCGGATGCTACGGGGTGCGCGCCTTTGCGAGTCGTTTCCGTGGGGCGCGCGGCTGCTCGGTGGGGTGGAGTTCAGCCACCCAGCCCTTGCGGACCCCGAGGTCCGGCCCCTCCTTTACCAGAAAGTCCAGGAACACGCTCGCGGCGAGGCCTAGATGCTTGCCTTGCAGGTGCACCGCATACCATGTCCTGTGCAGGGGGAAGCCTACGACATCCAGGATGACGAGGCGCTTGGCCTCCAGTTCCAGCTCGAGGCTGCTCAGGGCCAGCACTGAGATCCCAAGGCCGGCCATAATCGCCTGCTTTATGGCCTCGCTCGATCCCAGCTCCATGTAGGGCTTCACGTCGAGTCCGTGTTCGGCGAACATCTGCGCGGCTGACATGCGCGTTCCGGAGCCGACCTCGCGCAACAGGAAGCGTTCGCGCACGATCTCCTCTAGCGGAATATCGGCGCGGCGCGCCCAGGGGTGGTCCGGGTGCGCCACAACCACCAGCAGGTTGTCCATGAAGGGTCGGACCGTGAGGTCCATGTCGTCTGGGATCTGGCCCATGACGACGAAGTCATCGAGATTTTCCGCCAGGCGCTCCAGCACCCCCCCGCGGTTCGTGACTATGAGTTGAGGCGCCACGTCCGGATATTCCTGCACGAAAAGCCCAAGAAAATGCGGCATGAAGAACTTGGCGGAGGTGACGGCCGCCATCTTCAGGGGGCCTGCCACCTTGCCCTTCATGTCCGCGATCTCCCCGGTCAAGTTGCGCAACCGGCCCATCACCGCGACCGTGGCGGCATACACCTCTTCACCGGCACGGGTCAGCAAGAGTTTCTTGCCGACCCGCTCAATGAGCGGTAGGCCCACAATTTCCTCGAGCCTGCGCACTTGGATGTGGACTGCCGGCTGCGTGAGGCAGAGTTCCTCGGCGGCGCGCGTATAGCTGCGATGGCGGGCGACCGCCTCGAAGAGCCGGAGTTGCTGAAGTGTCCAATGATTGATCATTTACTAGGGTAAATGGCTACGCTAATGAAGACTGAGTTCTCTTTAGCTATATTACTCTCTAAATTCGATCATGCCTAACCGGGTGGTGTGGCTTGTGTGTCGATGCGGCGCCAGGGTACGACTCCGCGGGTCCGCGAGCGCGGACAAGGGATCACCCTCGGGTCGTGTCTCATGCGCCCGAGTCCTGGGCATCCCGGTCCGTGTGCGGTCGCTATGCGCGAGCCATTTTGCAGGCTGTCGTGGTGCTCGCGGGCCGCGGTCACCGTGAACGAATCTTCAGGAGTTTGTTATGCCGCTGGTCGATATGAAGGACATGCTCACGCACGCCTACGAAAACGGCTATGCGGTAGGCGCCTTCGATCTCGCGGAGCTGGACTTCCTGCCGGCGGTGTTGGCGGCCGCCGAATCGGCGCGCGCCCCGGTCATCCTATGCGTGGTGGAATCGCAGCCCCAAAGCTCGGCCTTCGCCTGGGTGATGGCGGCAGTGGAGGCGGCCGCGGCGCAGGCCGGCGTTCCCGTGGCGATCCATTTCGAGGGCGGGAGCGATACCCAATCCGTGGTGCGCGGCGTCCGTCTGGGCGCTAACGGCGTTGTGGCGCGCGGCCTTCAGGAGTCGCTCTTTCGTCACATCGACCGCACACGCGCGATTGTGGATGTGGCCCACGCCTGCGGCGTGCCAGTCGAGGGCGAACTCGCCTATGTGCTCGAGGGCGATGCCACGCAAGGCGCCGCGCCGCGCGCCGCCCAATATGCGACCGTGGCGGAGGCCAAGAGTTTTGTCGAGCGCACCAAGGTGGATTTCCTGATCGTTTCGGCGAACATGGCGCAGGGGCGAGGAAGGTCGCGGCTGGACTGGGGGCGCCTGAAGGAGATCAATGCCGCGCTCGGGATACCGTTGGTCATCTCGGGCGAGAGGGGCATAGGCGATGAGCAATGCCACAGGCTGATCATGTTGGGCGTCGCCAAGGTCTCCTGTTCCGTGGCTCCCGACGTCCTGGCGGGCGAGCGGCTGCGGGCCAATGCGCGCCATGATCGTCACGCCCCTTACAGCGCCCTAAAGGAGGGCATACACGAACTCATCGCCGCGCAGCTCGAGCCGCAGATGCGCGCGTGGGGCTCGGCGGGCCGCGCCGCGGAAGTGCTCAACCGTTGCCGCCCCTGGAACAGCGTCACGCATATCGTAGTCTATGACGCGCCGGGTCTGGATGCCTTGGCGTTGCGGGCCCTAATGGCCGAGGGGCAGCGGCTCTTATCGGGCATCCCGGGGGTGCGCTCCGTTCAGGTCGGCAGCATCGCGGATGAGGGTGGCCGGTATCGCCACTGCCTGCTGACACGTCTTGCCTCGGCGAGCGCGGTTGACGCCTTTCGTAGGCACCCGGCGTGTACGCGATTCAGGGATCGGCATCTGGCGCCGGTCACTTCTGACCCCATCGAAGGCACGTACCATATGATCGACTCTTTCCCGGAGATCATGCCCTGGGTGTTCTCGTCGGCCCCGGCCCCCGATCAGGGCCGCGCTTAAGAATATGAGCTATTTGCGACAAGTGGTAGGAGGCTGCGCCGGTGCGCGGAACGGCTCGTCGCCTGCGTCGCGTGCAGGCCCGGTAGGATCCGGACCGATCGACCGCTTCCGACCTTTAGCGGTCATCCGCCTGTTTGCGTCAAATCGTCGGTTGTGTCATGCGCTTCGGACATCCAGAGCACCACAACAACCAAATATCTCGAGCGAACTGGTCGCGATTTAGGAAGCTGTATGCTATTGACTCATGCCATTGAGTACGGCTTCGCCCGGTCGCATCGGTCGTCATACCCACATGGCGCGGACACGCCGGTCTAGTCCATCGCGATGCCTTGTTTCGGGGCTTTAGACGTACGACAGCATGCCCCGTATTTCGGGAGCAATGGCGGCTTGCCGTTCGCACTCGCGCTCGATCACCGTTCTGATGCGTTCGATCACTTTGGGATCGACGCCGCTGGATAAGGTGTCCTGCTTAACGGTGGCTACGCTGCCTCTCATCCGATCGATCATGCGCAGAATTTCGCGCACGACCAGGGCGGCATTCAAGTGGGTGCTTGCGCAAAACTGTGCCCATTCGAGCGCCGTGACTTCCTCGATCAGGAACGCGTCACCCACGGCCATGGCAAGGCTCTGGTTGATGTTCTCGATGTAGAGCGTATTGCACACCAGATCGTAGGCGGGGGCGAGTACATGACCGCTTGATGTCATGAAGAATGACAGATTCTTTGCGTGCGCATCGGTATTTCCGATCAACACGTTGAAGATCGTCCAGCGCAACAGATTGAGCCGGTCGCGGGCCGGATTCGCTGCACGAGCTGCCGCATCCATAAAACGGGGCAAAGAGGCGCCATCGCGAACATCCTTCACGTCGCGTCCGTCACCATAGATGCGCTCATACTTGTGTGCAACAGGCAGACCAAGCAACTGGCAACCGTCGATTGTGTGCGCACGTCGGATCGTATGATTCTGGCGCCGTCGATCGAATCGCTCTATGAGTAACACTGGCTCTGGAACATGATGCAACTCGACCGGAGCCACTGGCAGGCCGACCGCATGAGCGAGCCGCATGCAGAAAAACTCGTTGCCGGTCAGCCCGGCGAGCGATAGCCGCACCGGCTCGGGCTTCAGAATGTGTGTCGAGGCCAGGTTCGGCC
This sequence comes from Acidiferrobacter sp., assembly GCF_054609335.1. Classification (NCBI taxonomy): domain Bacteria; kingdom Pseudomonadati; phylum Pseudomonadota; class Gammaproteobacteria; order Acidiferrobacterales; family Acidiferrobacteraceae; genus Acidiferrobacter; species Acidiferrobacter sp. The sequence continues at coordinate 29,908 of NZ_JBTRWP010000027.1, forward strand.
CCTCGGCCAGGTACCAGTGATCGCCTTCGACCAGCAGCGCGATCTTGTCCTGATAGCCTGCGATCGACAGGCGCACCTTCCCATCCCACACGGAAAACGGCAGGTCGGCTCGCTTACGAATCCGCTCCGACAGCTCGGCGGTTGGCACCAGCCGCTTTTCATCCTGGTCTGACGTTGGGGCGCCAGCCACCGACAGTCGGATTGCGCCGGCCGTTTCCCGGCCAAGCCCGACCAGTAGGCCGACAAGATTCGATTTGCTGATCTTGAGCGCCTGCACGGCGTCATCGAGGGCCTGTCCCTCGGGTAGCAGGTTCTCGAAAAAGCGGCGCACTTGCACGGCGTGCGCGCTCGTCGAGCGGCCGGCGGCCGGCTGCATTGGCAGCGTCGGGCTGAGCGGGTAGGCATCTGGCCGCGCGAGCCAAGAGGCATCGTAGTCAAATGCGAAGCGATCCGCTTCCACGTCGTATGTCAGCCAGCCCGCCCGCGCGGTATCCAACCAGACCTCAATCTCCATAGCGCGGATCCGCAGGCTTTTGCCACGTCAGGCGAAGGCCAAGCCCGCTCGCGACCTTGATCGCCAGTGCGAGCGATACCGTGCCGGTGCCACGCTCAAGGTTCTGCAGGGTGTTCTTGGATACACCGATGACCAGCGCCGTTTCTTCAAGCGTCATACCTGAGCGCGTGCGTACTGCGCGAAGGGCAAGGCCTAGATCTTCAGCGTCGTTAATGAATGGCTGGTCGGGTATAGGGGAGGGGACAACTTTTCGCATCTGTATAATCCTCTTATGGAAGGATTATACTAATAAAGAACCTACTCAGCACTAAAAATCCTACCAACGGGTAGTTTTATCAGTGCCAAGCAGACCGGTTATCCGCAGTAAGCCAAGAAAGCGCTCTTAGCCGGGAGCCGCGCGCGATCATAGCTGATTGGACGCGGTGCGTTTCTCACCATTTTTTGCAGATAGCCAGAATATGATGCGTGAAAGGCTTGGTCGTGGGCAGAGTCGGTGTGCCGCGATCGGGAATTAACCATAGTAAATCCTCATAATTGTTAATATTAAGTGTCTATTATTCTTTGGGGTCTCTAGTATCTGCGTTTGCCGCGATAGGCGGTGCGGCCGGAGAGCCCAAGTCCGTGACCAGGATCTCGCCAACAGGAACAGCGCAGCGGTCGATGGAACCATGGGTGTCCGTGTTCTTCGTGGTCCTTGCGAGCCGCCTCGTCGGCTTGGCGCCCCATCCTGGTAGGGAGGGGCCGCCATGGATGGCCCCCTAGGGACCATCCGGACCGAGGGCGAGGGATCCCGGGCGGGTTGTCGTGGTATGACCGACGAAGCCCCGGTGATCCGCGATCGGCAGGCTTGGCGTGTCGCGGTGCGCGAAGCCTGTGACAGGCTTGCGCCCGCCTGGCCGCTCGATGCATCGCTTGCCGTCAACCCTTACTTCGGGCTGCGTCATCTGGATTTCGAGGAGGCGGTGCTCACCCTGATGCGGGTCGCCGGGTCCACGCTCACCATGCCACGCCGCTATTACCGGGAACAGATCGAAAGCGGCCGCATCACGCGCGGCGACGTCGCCGAAGCCTTGGCGGCGCATGGCCTGCCATCCGACGAGCAGTACGCCGCGCGACTATTGGCGCACGACGGTGCGCCGCCTGTGCAGAGAATTCCGCTCGTCTTGCATGTCTTGGGGCGCGTCGATCCGAGTAGGCCGTGGGCGGCGTTCTGTGTCGAGACCATCAGTCGATTCGCAGCCGCCTACTTTGATACGGGTCAGGCCGTATGGCCGCTGCCTTGGCGCGATGAGCCCCTCTACGACGCATGGCTCCAGTTCGCGAGGCTCGATGCGAGCCCCTGGGCGATGGGGCTTAAGGGGGTAGCGGACATGGTCGCAGGGCTGCCCCGGCAGCCGCTGGAATCTATCGCGTGCGTCCTGAAGGCGCTCGCCGTCCCCGATGCCTATGTCGCGGATTATTGCCATGCCGCGCTTCTCGACATCGGCGGGTGGGCGACCCGTGCGCAGGATACGCGCCCGCGCCACAAAGTGGCCCGTGGCCGCGCGGACATCGAGGATCTGCTCGCCATCCGGCTGGCCTGGGAACTCATCCTCTTTCGCGCCACCCAGGGGCCGCGACTGGGTGTCGCCTGGCAGACGGCGCTGCAGTCCCTGCCGCCGACACCCTCGGCGCACATGACGCCTGACGTGCAGGTCGACTCGGTCCTCCAGACCGCGCTCGAGCTCGGGTACCGTCGGCGTCTTGTCGCCGATCTCGCGGCGTGCGGGGAGCGGCCTGACCGTCATGTCGGGCGGGGTCGTGTCGCGGTGCAGGCGGTCTTTTGCATGAATAATCGTTTGGAGGTCTTTCGCCGCGCCCTGGAGGCGGTCGCTCCGGAGATCCGGACCCTGGGATTCAGCGGCTTCTGCGGCCTGGCGTTTGCCGGCGCCCCCTTCGATCCCTTCATGGGGGTCGTGCGCCACGTCATGCCGTTTGCGCAGGTGTTGAGGCAGGGCGCGGCCAGAGGGCAGGCGCCGGCCATCGCCGACGGCGACCGGTGTGCCGTCGCCTCGGCCATGCTCCGCTTCATGTCCTTGACGGATGGGTTTGCGCGCTTGGTGTTGCTGGTCGATCACGGCCCGCTCCTGGGTCACACGCCGCAGGGCGTGGGGTCGTCCGGCGGGGAGTGGGCCGGCGGTATGGATGCGCGCACAGTGGCGGCTTTGCTGAATGATCGCGCATTACGCGCGCGGCTTGTGCAGGAGGGCATTGCGATCCCGGCGGATACCGGCTTTGTGGCGGCGCGCTACCATAGCGCGCGCGATGAAGTCGTTTTGTTCGATACCGCACCATGGGAGACGACGCACGCCCAGGATTTAGAGGGCCTCCGTGCGGTCCTGGAGGAGGCGGGCGCTCACGCGCGCGAAGAACGCATTCGGGCACCCGCCGCGCCGGCGTTCGGGGTGCAGCCCGAGAGCGACGCGGCCAGATGGCGTCCGCAGGAACGCTTGCGGGGCGCCTGTGAGCTGGAATTTGTCGGCAATGCCGCTTTTATCGCCGCGCCGCGCGCCCGCACGGAGGGTGTAGCCCTGGATGGCCGCGCATTTCTGCAAGATTACGAGTGGCGCCGGGATGCGGATTTCGAGATTCTGCGATACATCATGACCGTCCCTATGATGGCGGCCCACTGGATGAATATGGGGTACTACGCATCCGTGGTCGACCATAAGCGCTTCGGTGGCGCTAACAAGACCCTACACAATAGGGTGGGGGGGTGCATCGGGGTGTTGGAGGGCGCGGGCGGCGATTTGAGGAATGGTCTCCCGATCCAGTCGTTATTTGACGGTCGCCATTGGGCCCACGAGCCGATGCGTCTGAACGCCTTCGTCGAGGCACCCCGTGCGCGGATGGACGAGGTCCTGGCCTGTCACGAGATCGTGCGCAGCGTAGTCGAGCACGGCTGGCTCTTTCTGTTTCAAATGGACAGCGAGGCCGGCGGCCTCTTCTTGCGCGCCCGGGACGGGCGATGGGAGCAAGTGTCGTGAGTCTAAACGGGCCCATGGCCGCTCATGCCTCGTCGCCCCGAAGTCTCTACCGGGGGCAGCGCGCGGCGTTTTTGACTCAACATGGCAAGGAGCGGATCGTAGCCCCGGTCCTCGAGGGTTTCGTGGGTTGCTTGGTCGAGCGGGTGACTGGATACGACACCGATCTCCTCGGGAAATTCACGCGCGATATCCCGCGCGCCGGTACGCAGATCGAGGCGGCCCGCCGCAAGGCGCGGATCGGCATGGAACTCTCGGGGCTTCCCGTCGGGCTCGCCAGCGAGGGATCCTTCACCGTCGATCCGTTTGCGGGCATGTTTCCGTGGAATGTGGAATTCCTGGTTTTTCTGGACGACTTGTTGGGGCTCGAGGTGGTCGGCATGGCGCAGGGTCGCGCCAACAGCGCCCAGATCCTGGCGGCGGGCTGGGAGGACGCCGAGCGGTTTGCGCATGCGGTACGCTTTCCCGACCATTATCTGGTCTTAAGGCCCGACCACGACAGTGATACCCGTATCCGCAAGGGGATCGCCGACTGGTCGGGATTCAAGGCAGCTTTTGAGGAGGCCGCCGCGCAGTCGTCGAGCGGGCGCGTGTTCGTCGAAGTGGATCTACGCGCCTATGCAAACCCCACGCGCCTCGTCAATATCCGGCTCGCCGCAGTCGATCTCGGACGACGCCTAGCCTCCCTATGCCCCGTTTGCCGTACCCCGGGCTTCTGGACGGTGGAGGTGATCGCCGGTCTACCCTGCCAGGCGTGCGGTGCGCCCACGCGCGAGAGACGCGCCGAGGTCCATGGCTGTCTTAAATGTGGGCACCGGGTCACACGTGACCGCGAAGACCACGCGCAAGCTGATCCAGCCCGTTGCGATATCTGCAATCCCTAACCTTCATGGAGACCTCAAACTTCAGGGCATTAGCATCAGCCATGTGGCAGGCACTGCGGCCGATGGTGTGCGATCGGCGCGCCCCAGGGAGGGCGTGTGAGTGACTGCGTAGACACGGAGGCACGGCGTCCCACGTTGGCGCCTGATAGCCCGCAAGATCCATCGCCGACCCCGTGTCTTAGCCTCGCACGCCCCGACGATTGGCATGTCCATCTGCGCGACGGGGCCATGTTGGCCGCGGTGGTACCGGATACTGCGCGACGCTTCGCCCGTGCCATCGTCATGCCCAATCTCGATCCCCCGGTGCGCACGGTCGACCAGGCCCTGGCCTATCGCGCGCGGATTCTGAAGGCCGTGCCCGCGGGCGCACGCTTCGCGCCTTTGATGACGCTGTATCTCACCGAGGCGACGCGGCCCGAGGAAATCGCGCGGGCGAAAGCCTCCGGCGTCGTGCATGCCGTCAAGTACTATCCGGCCGGCGCCACCACCCATGCCGCGCTGGGTGTACGGGATCTGCGGCGTTGTTATCCGGTGTTGGCGGCCATGGAGCGTCTCGGTCTCCCTTTGCTTTTGCATGGCGAGGTCACGGACGCCGCGGTGGATGTCTTCGATCGCGAGGCGGTCTTCCTCGAGCGCCACTTGCTGCCGCTCACGCGTGCGTTCCCGGGTTTGCGCATGGTTTTGGAGCACATCACGACCCGCGCCGCGGTCGAGTTCGTGAGTGCCGGTCCGGATACCTTGGCGGCCACTATCACCGCCCACCACTTATTGCTTGATCGTAATGCCCTCTTTGTGGGAGGTCTGCGGCCCCATCATTACTGTCTGCCGCTTTTGAAGCGCGCCGAGCATCGCGGCGCCTTGGTGGCCGCCGCGACCAGTGGCCATCCGAAATTCTTTCTGGGTACCGACAGCGCGCCGCATCCCCGGCATGCCAAGGAGTCGCCTTGTGGGTGTGCCGGGATCTATACCGCGCACGCTGCCTTGGAGCTCTATGCCGAGGTCTTTGAGGCGGCCCATGCGCTCGACCGGCTGGAGGGGTTTGCAAGTCACCACGGTCCTGACTTTTACCGGCTGCCACGTAATCAAGACCGGGTCGCACTCATAAAGGAGCCGTGGCAAGTCCCACCTACGATAGCCGCCGGCGCCGACGTACTCGTGCCGTTGCGGGCCGGGGAGGCCGTCGCGTGGCGTCTGGCCGACTGATCCGATACTTCTTTATGTCGGCCGACGGCGGGCCGTCTGCCAGTATCCGTTGGGCCCGCGGCGGCAGGAATTTCGACCCTTGTTTTTAGGAGAACGCTATGTCTGACAATCAAAAAAGCCGTGTCGTTACGACCGGGATAGAACGCGCCCCCAACCGCGCGTTGTTGCGCGCCACCGGGTTTCAGGATGGTGATTTCGCAAAGCCCATCGTGGGCGTGGCCAATGCCCATAGCACTATCACGCCCTGCAACATGGGGATCGGACCTCTTGCTACGCGCGGTGAGGCGGCCTTGGCCGCTGCCGGGGCCATGCCGCAGATGTTCGGGACCATTACCATCTCGGATGGCATTTCCATGGGCACCGAGGGCATGAAGTACTCGCTCGTGTCGCGCGAGGTCATAGCCGACTCGATAGAGACCGTCTGCGCGGGCCAGAGCCTGGATGGGGTGCTGGCCTTCGGCGGCTGCGATAAGAACATGCCGGGCGCCATGATTGCCATCGCGCGGCTGAATATCCCGGCGGTCTTCGTCTATGGGGGTACGATCAAGCCCGGTCACCATGACGGGCGCGATTTGACCATCGTCAGCGTCTTTGAAGCGGTCGGCGCGCGTATCGCCGGCGCGATCAATGACCAGGAATTGCACGAGATCGAGCGCAAGGCCTGCCCCGGCGCCGGGTCGTGCGGCGGCATGTACACCGCCAACACGATGTCAGCCTTGTTCGAGGCTATGGGCATGAGCCTGCCATACTCCGCGACCATGACAGCCGAAGATGCCGAAAAGGCCGATAGCGCCGCGCAGTCGGCGCAGGTGTTGGTTGAGGCCATAAAGGCGCGGCGGCTGCCGCGCGCCATCCTTACGCGCAAGGCCTTCGAGAACGGGCTTGCGGTGCTTATGGCCTTGGGCGGCTCCACCAACGCGGTCATCCACTTGCCGGCGATCGCGCACGCCGCCGGCGTGGAACTGACCATGGATGACTTCGATGAATTCAGTCGCCGTGTGCCGGTGCTTTGCGACCTTAAGCCCTCCGGCCGTTATGTCGCCACCGATCTGCACCGCGCGGGCGGGGTGCCGCAGGTGATGAAGATGCTGTTGGCGCACGGTCTTTTGCATGGCGACGCGCTGACCGTGACCGGACAGACAATCGCTGAGGTCCTGCGGGACGTGCCCGAGTGCCCCCGTGCCGATCAGGACGTGATCCGGCCTTGGGAGCGGCCGGTTTATGCGCATGGTCATCTGGCGATCCTCAAGGGGAATCTCGCCGGCGAAGGGGCGCTTGCCAAGACCAGCGGCATCAAGGCGCCCAGGATTACCGGTCCGGCACGTGTGTTCGACTCTGAGGAGGCGTGTATGGCCGCCATCATGGAGCGGCGCATAACGGCCGGTGACGTGGTTGTGATCCGCTATGAGGGGCCGCGCGGTGGCCCGGGCATGCGCGAAATGCTCTCGCCTACCGCCGCGCTCGTCGGGCAGGGTCTGGGCGACCTCGTGGGCCTTGTCACCGATGGACGGTTCTCCGGCGGTACCTATGGCATGGTGGTGGGACACGTGGCACCGGAGGCTGCGGTCGGCGGTACGATCGCTTTGGTGGCCGATGGTGACCGCGTGATCATCGATGCTGAGCGGCGCGTCTTGCAGCTCGACGTGGCGGAAGAGGAGCTTGCGCGCCGTCGCGCCCTCTGGGTGCCTCCGGCGCCGCGCTATACACGCGGGACCTTGGCCAAATATGCGCGCCTCGTCTCGTCAGCGAGCCGCGGCGCGGTGACGGATGGCGCATGAGGCAGGTCTCGCTTGCGCGACGAGATCGCGTGCGTCTCCCATGGTAAGTCGTGCGCCCGACGCTTGTGCCCGGGAGGGCGGACCCGAGTCCCGCGACTGGGCGTGGGATACGGCCTTCGACCAGACGCACCTCTGGCATCCCTATGCGGCCGTGGGCGCGCCGGTGTGGCCGGTGGTGGCGGCCGATGGCGTGCGGCTGACACTTGCCGATGGGCGGCGGTTGGTCGACGGCATGAGTTCGTGGTGGGCGGCGATCCATGGCTATAACCACCCAGTCTTGAATAACGCCGTGAGCGCGCAGTTGGGGCGCATGGCGCATGTGATGTTCGGGGGGCTCACGCACGGACCGGCGGTCGATCTCGGGCGCAGGCTCGTGGGTCTGACCCCGGCGCCTCTCGAAAAGGTCTTTCTCTGTGACTCGGGATCGGTCGCCGTGGAGGTCGCCATCAAGATGGCCCTCCAGTATTGGCAGGCGCGCGGGCGGCCGGCCAAGCACCGTCTGCTCGCCTTGCGCGGCGCTTACCATGGCGACACCTTCGCCGCCATGTCTGTGTGCGATCCGGTCACCGGCATGCATCGCTTGTTTACGGGACTCGTCCCCGAGCAGATCTTCGCGCCGAGGCCCGCGTGCCGGTTCGACGACCCCTGGGAGCCGTCGGCCATCACCGAATTCGCCA
>NZ_JBTRWP010000028.1:0-2806 GCF_054609335.1 Acidiferrobacter sp.
CGTCCCCTGCCGGCCCTCATCGTGCGTGACCATGGCGTCACCGCCTGGGGGCAGACGATCTCCGAGGCCTTGCGGCATTTCGAGGCGGTGGAGTTCCTCCTCACCCTGCTCGCGCGAGGGTTTTAGGGCATCCGCGCGGCCTAGGACGCCTCCCACGGATTGAGCAGTGGCACGCCCATCACCACGAAATCGCCCGTGTTGCGCGTCACCACCGTCATGCCGTGGACGAGGGCGGTGGCAGCGATGAACGCATCGCGTTCCGGGCGCGGATCCGGCACATGAAGTTTGGCGCAGCGGCGGGCCACGGCAGCGTCTACGGGCAAGGTCCGTTCGGCGAATTCGCGCACGACGCGCGTCTCGAGCCAGGCAGACAAGCGATCACCTTGCTTGCGGTCACGTCGGGCGACCAACAGGATGCCAAGCGCAAGCTCCATGAGTGTCACGACCGACAGATAAAAATCGCCCGCATCCGCTTGCGAGAGCCACGTCGTGACACGGGGATCGGCCCTGCCATCGCCGGCCTTGCGCAGCTCCGAAATGACGTTCGTGTCGAGCAGGTACATTCAGTCGAAAACGGCTGGCAAGGGCGCTTTCCGCGACTGCGGCGGGTCGAACTCGATGTCGGCAAGCCCTGGCATGGCGAGGACGTCCACGATGCTGCGCGGGCGCCCCGTGATACGCCGGTACTCCTCGATGGTGAGCAACACATGCGCTGGTTGCCCGCGATCAGTAATGAATACGGGGCCGCGTCGCGCGGCCTTTTTCGCGCGACCGATATCCTGGTTCAGTTCCCGGCTGCTCAGGGTCGTGATTGTCACGGCACGTTGCTCCTGTCTTTTAATGTAGCAATGTTACTACTATCGGCAGCGGGGCACAAAGCCCGCACAGGGGACGGGCGCTTGCAGGCGTCGGCTGCGCGTGGCCCTCCTCTTCTGCGTGGACGCGGGGTCCGGGGCCCAAGCCGTGGGGAATCTTCTCGACGCACCGCGTGCGTGACCGTCGCCGAACCTAAGAACGGCCGTCGATTGCCCCTGCTGAAAGAATTGTGTTACCGATTCGTCATATTGCCCTCATACACTGACGGTCATCGCAACTCGGGGGGGTCGCGCCTGTCCCTAAGGCGGCCCCGTTCGCTCCGTCAGGACATCATCGATCAGGTTCTCCAGGCATGTGCTTCCTGCCGCTTTTGGTTCATACCGCGATCTGCCAGTTCAAGCTCGCGCTCTCCGCTATCCAAAAAAGGATGGGCAAGGCCCCGAGGCCCCCTGCGGTTCTGATCTGTGCCGCCAACCCGCTCGCCACGCGCTGCGCGGAGGCCATCACGGATGCGGGCTGGACCGGTCATCGCGTGCCGGGGCTACGCTATGTCGATCGCGCCGCCTACGCCTTGAGCGCGGTGGCTGTGGTCACCGACCGGATCGCAGCGCTCGCGGCGCGACACCCCCATGGTGCCTGGCATTTGCCGGTGGCGGCCTTAGGTCCCGCGCGCCGTGCGCCCGCTGCGTTTCATGGGGGCGCCGCGCTTTTCGTTCCTCTCCCGCTCCACCCCCCAACCTTGATTCTCGGTCTGTCTCGGATCATCCGTGCGACGGGACGGGAGGAGGCCTTTGGGGGCGCCGACGCCAATGGCTTGTGGCTCGACCCCTTGACTGCCCAGGCCCGGGTCGGCGCTACGCCGCTTGCGTTGTCGCCCCGCCATTTCTGTGTGCTGCACGAGTTGGCGCGCGTGCCGGGCAAGTTGCTTTCGGCCGAGCAGCTCTGTTCCGGTCACACCGGCATTCACTCTATGACACCCGCGGCCTTGGCGGTGTGCGTGTCGCGGTTGCGGAAGGTGTTGCGCGATGCCGGCGCGCCCGATTGCATCGAGACCGTATATCGCCTCGGTTATCGCTATACCGTCCCCGCGCCACAGCCAGAGGCACTCAGGGTCGTGCTGTCCTAAGCGCGACGCCCCTGTGCTTCCTGTCAACGACCCAACTTCTTTCGGGCCATGACCGTATCACCGCGAGGTCTCGAGATCGGTCTCAGGGACGCCCAACTTCCGCCCCCATTCGACCAGGAGTGTTATGGCCCCTTCCGCCACGTCTTTCGCGTCTTTCGCATCGTAGGCGTCGGCGATCTCCGTGCCTTCGGGTAGGGCATCGGGGTAGCGTGTTCCGATATAAAGCTTGTCGAGCCGTGCGGCCTGGGCGAGCAGCGGCTGCCGTCCCGGCTCCGGGGGGAGTTCGCGCAATAGTTGGGCGATCGAATGGGTCTTCGGGAGCCTTCCCGTGGCCACGAGCAAACCCTTGAAGGCCTTCTCCGCGGCCTGCTGGGCATGGAAGCACGACGGTGCGAAGCGTCCGAGTCCTTGAAGCGCCCGCGCGGTGTCGAGGTCCGACCGCGCGGCTTTAAACCAGCGCGCGGCCTGTGCGAATTCCGTCTCAATGCTCATAGATAAGGTCCCGTTCCTCCCATAAGGTCCGGAAAAAAGGTCCGTCCGCACGCTGCTTCGCGGCGAGTTCGGCTTGCGTCCACGGGATGATGTCGCAGCCAAAGGGCAGGGAGGCGCGGGCAACGATCTCGTAGGCCGCCGCCACTCTTTGCTTGAACGGCAAGCCCGCAAGGGCGTCTCCGACCTCGACCAGTACGTCCAGGTCCGAATCCCGCGACGGCACGCCCCGCGCCACCGACCCGAACACCCAAATCCGTCGGGCGCAGAGGCCCTGCGCGAGGGCCGGTACAAGGACCGAGAGGGCTGTATCGCGCATGGCGGCCGCACGACGCCGCGCCGCGCCGCGAATATCGAGTGCCGCAGCGCCGCCCC
>NZ_JBTRWP010000028.1:2906-36468 GCF_054609335.1 Acidiferrobacter sp.
CCGCGAATATCGAGTGCCGCAGCGCCGCCCCCCTTCGCCGGGGATGCCTCGTCGGCCGCATCCATGGTTCCCTCCTTGTCTCTTGCGACAGCATATGTCCGCCCCCGACCCGCGACAATGGTCCTGTCCGCGCCGAGCGCAGGAAGATCGCCGATCTATTGTCTTGTCGCGGCGCGACCCTAGGGGGCGGGCAAGGGGCTTGCGTCGTCGCGGATAACACTCCAGCCGGCGAGCGTGATGGGCCCTGTGGTCCGCGAGAAGCTAAAGCCCTGGTAATAGCCGGCGGCGTTGGCGAAGCCCAGCGGGGTCGCGGTGACGAGCGCCGGAACCCCGTTTAGGAGGGTGAGCGGCACCCACTGGTGACCGCGGCGGGTGAAGTACATGCGCTCGTCCATGCGATAATATGGGACCCAGGCGTTGCCCTGCGGGAAGTAGCGCACATCCACGAGGCAGAGGAGCTTGGGTTCCACGCGGCCTGCCACGTAAAATCGGACCACGCGGTCGGGCGGCTGCGGGCCGCTCACGGGACTGCCGGGAACCACGGTCCAGGAGGAGACGGTGAGGCCCGCCACCGGCGCCGGATACTGGCCCGAATGGGCGGGGACCGCCCAAGTGAGCTGCTGGCCCTGGTGCATATGCTCGAGCAGGAGCAGGGGTGGCGTCGATGACCAGAGGTTTGGCAGAAAGCCCAGCAGCCCCACGGCCCCGCGCCAGGAGGAGGCCCGGCGAAGGAGGAGGCGCATTATGGATCTGATTCTCGGACTCATCTTCGGCACCATAGGTTCCGCCTATTTCGTGTACGGGCGCAAGCAGCAGCACGCGATGGCCCTACTCGCGGGTGTGGGCCTCATCATCTTCCCCATGCTTGTCTCAGGGGAAGTATGGCTCATCCTCGGCGGACTTGCCTTCATGGCCCTGCCGTTTGTGGTTTCGATCTAGAGGGACCGGTGATGTCCGCCACAATGCGCGCGAGCGCCGCGTCGGGCGGATCGCCTTCTATGGTGCGTATGTCGCCTGCCGGCGTCCGAAAGACCAGGAAGGGGACACCCTGGGCGCCGGAGGCTTCAAACAGGCGGACGTTATAGAGGAGTGCGCGAGCCACGCGCGGAGTCGCGCGCGCCGGACGCAGTGCCCCGCGCCCGTTACGAAAACCCTGCTCCATGCGCGCCAGTGCCAGCGCCGGGTCCGTGGCCTCCAGCAGGGCCGCGGCCTTCCCGTAACTCGAAAGCGCCAGTATCCCGACGGGTACCCAACGCACGGCAAGCCCCGCGCTCAGGATCAGGGGCTGCAGTGTCTCGTAGAGCTTATGGCAATAGGGGCAGTTGGGATCGAAGAAGACATAGAACCGTGCCGGGCCCACGCCTTGGTGGATGGACTCGGTGTGCCGCAGGAAGGTCCAGAGCGGCCCTTTGGAGAGGTTCGCATGCGCGACTTGGGCCCCCACCAAGAACACGAGGGCCGCGATCACCGCTCTGAGCATCCTGCCTATAATAGGGCCTCCCCTGATCGCCTGCCCCTAGGTCCCGGTCAACCAGTCCCGGGGCTTCAGGTAGATGTCGTAGAGTTCGGCCTCGGGTGAGCCGGGCGCCGGGCGCCAGTCGTAACGAAAACGCACCTCGGGTGGCAAGGACATCAGGATCGATTCCGTGCGCCCGCCGGACTGGAGCCCGAACAAAGTGCCGCGGTCGTAGACTAAGTTGAACTCCACATAGCGCCCGCGGCGATAGAGCTGGAAATCCCGCTCACGCTCGCCGTAGGGTTGATCCCGGCGACGTTCAACGATGGGGACGTAGGCGGGCAGGAAATGATCGCCCACACTCTTTACGAAGGCGAAATCGTGCGCGAAATCACCGCTTTGAATGTCATCGAAGAAGAGCCCGCCGATGCCGCGTGGCTCGTTGCGATGTTTCAGGAAGAAATATTCGTCGCACCAGGCCTTGTAGCGCTCATAGGCGCCGGCCTCGTAGCCCGTGCACGCCGCGCGGGCCGTGGTGTGCCAATGGCGCGCATCTTCCATGAAGCCGTAATAGGGCGTCAGGTCGAAGCCGCCGCCGAACCACCATGTGACAGGGTCGGTGCGGGCCTCGAAGTAGCGCAGATTGCAGTGGGTGGTGGGCGCATAGGGATTGCGCGGATGGATGACAAGCGAGAGCCCCACGGCCTCGAAGGCCGCGCCCGCGAGCGCTGGACGCCCCTTGCTCGCCGAGGGTGGCAGGCCCTCGCCGAAGACGTGCGAGAAATTCACCCCCGCTTGCTCGAAGACCTGGCCGCCGGTCAGGACGCGCGTACGCCCACCGCCGCCCTGGGGGCGTTGCCAGAGGTCTTCGCGAAAGCCGCCGGCGGTCCCGTCGACCGCGGCCAGGGTTAGACAGATGCGGTCCTGCAGATCCTTCAAATAATTCCCGACCTCGACGCGCGGTGTATTCATCGGCGCACCAAGCGCCCGCTGCGGGCATCGCGTATGGGGGTCGGCCGCGCCAGGTGGCCTATGCGACCGGCGAGCACCGCGTCCAGTCCCCGGCCCATGCGTCGGCAGAGTTCACGATGGCTGCGGGCCGGCCGCTCGCGTGCGCGGTTGGCGCTCGTCGAGATCAGCGCCCCGCCGCAGAGGCGCGCAAGCTGCGCGGCCTGCCGGTGCGCGGTGACGCGCACCGCCACTTCGCTATGATGACCGCGTACCGCGGTCGACAGCATGGGGTTCGCCTCCACGAGCCAAGTGTGTGGCCCGGGCCAGGTCGCGCGCGCCTGGGGCGGCAGATCCCGTGCATAGGGGCGCAAGGCCTTGGGGTCGTAGGCGAGCACGATCAGGCCCTTGGCCGCCGGCCGTCGCTTGAGGCGCAATAGGCGCCGCACTGCGCCCATGTTGTGGGGGTCGCAACCCAGCCCGAAACAGGCCTCGACCGCATAGCCCACGACGCCACCTGCGCGCACGATGCGCGCCACGGCCGCCGGGTCGCGTCGCAGGATCCCCGGCCCACTCGCGCTCATGGGCGTGCCCCATAGGGCCTGCGGCCTATGTCGCGGCGATAGAGCGCGCCGTCGAGTGTGATGCCTTGCAGGCGCCGATAGACATGTCCGCGCGCTTCCTCCAGTGTGGCCCCGAGACTCGTAATGCCAAGCACGCGGCCGCCGCTCGAGACGACCTGCCCGTCCTTGTCCTGCGTCCCGGCGTGGAACACCTGGCACTCGGAGTCGGTGGTATCGAGGCCCCCGATGGGATCGCCGGTGCGCGGTGCTGCGGGATAGCCGGGCGCCGCCAGCACGACACAAAGCGCCGGGCGCGGGTCGATCTCGAGGGCTGCTTTACCGAGTTGTCCCGTTGCCGCCGCGTGTGTCAGCGCCACGAGGTCGGACCGCAGTCGCATCATGATGGGCTGGGTCTCCGGGTCCCCGAAACGGCAATTGAATTCCAGCACCTTGGGGCCGTCTCCGGTCAGCATGAGGCCCGCGTACAGGAAGCCGCGATAGTGGTGGCCATCGTCCTTCAGTCCGCGCAATGTCGGCTCGATGATGCGTGCGCGGATCACGGCCTCCAGGGGCGCATCGACCGCCGAGGCCGGTGAGAAGGCGCCCATGCCGCCGGTATTGGGTCCGCGGTCGCCGTCGTCGCGCCGTTTATGGTCTTCCGATGTCGGGAAGGCCACATAGTTGAGGCCGTCGGCCAGCACGATGAAGCTTGCTTCCACACCGATCAGACGTTCTTCGATGACGATGCGCCGGCCCGCGTCCCCGAACTCCCCGTTCAGCATAGAGGTCGCCGCCTCCAGGGCCGTATGTTCCTCTTCCGCCACTACGACGCCCTTGCCGGAGGCTAGGCCATCGGCTTTCACCACATGTGCGCCCGGATGATCCCGCAGATAGCGGGCCGCGGCGGCGATATCGGTAAAGGTTTCATGGCGCGCGGTGGGGATGCGGTGGCGCGCGAGAAACTCCTTCGCGAAGCTTTTCGAGCCCTCGAGCCGGGCGGCGGCGGCCGTGGGGCCAAGACACGCCAAACCGAGCTTTGCGAAGCGGTCGACGATGCCGGCCACGAGCGGGGCCTCGGGGCCTACGATCGTGAGGTCGACGCGCAAGTCTTGCGCGACTGCGATCAGCCCGTCGATATCGGTTGCTTCGACGGGGATGTTACGGACCCCGGGCTCGCGCGCGGTGCCGGCATTGCCGGGCGCGACCAAGACCTCGGAGGCGAGCGGCGATTGCGCCGCCTTCCAGGCCAAGGCGTGTTCGCGTCCCCCCGACCCTACGATCAGTATCCTCATTAGGCGTGCCGAAAGTGGCGCCGGCCGGTAAAGACCATGGCGATGTCGTGTTCGCAGGCGGAGGCGATGACCTCGGCGTCGCGCACCGAGCCACCCGGCTGGATGACGGCGGTCACCCCCGCGGCGGCGGCACTGTCGAGGCCGTCACGGAATGGGAAGAACGCGTCGGACGCGAGCACCGAACCTTTGACGGCAAGGCCCGCCTCCTCCGCCTTCCAGACCGCCACGCGCGCGCTGTCGACCCGGCTCATTTGCCCGGCCCCTATGCCGATTGTGCGCCCGTCTCGGGCAAAGACGATGGCGTTCGATTTCACGAACTGGGCGATACGCCACGCGAAGACGAGATCGCGCGTCTCGTCGGCGCTCGGTCGCCTGCGGCTTACGGGTTCGAGCCTGACTTCGGTCTCGGGCACATCGCGGTCCTGGACCAGCAAGCCGCCGCTCACGCGCCGATAATCGAGCCCGGTGTGCATGGGTTCGGTCATGTTCACGACCAATACCCGGATGCCGGGCTTGGTACTAAGCGCCCGCGCTGCTTCCGGTGTTACCTCCGGGGCGACGATGACTTCGACGAACTGGCGTCCGACGATGAGCAGGGCGGTGGCTCCGTCCAGGGGGCGATTGAAGGCGATGATGCCGCCGAAGGCCGAGGTGGGGTCGGTGGCATAGGCGCGCTCGTAGGCCGCGGACAGGGTCTCGCCGAGGGCGGCCCCGCAGGGGTTGGCGTGCTTTATGATCACGCAGGCCGGTTCTGCGAAGGCGCGCACGCACTCCAAGGCGGCATCGGCGTCGGTCATGTTGTTGAACGACAGGTCCTTGCCTTGGATCTTGGTGGCCTGAGCGATGGATGCGGGACTTGCGTCGGGCGCCTCGTAGAAGGCTGCGCGTTGATGGGGGTTCTCCCCGTAACGCATCGAGAGGCGCTTGATGAAGGTGAGGTTCAAGGTCTCGGGTAGATCCTCGGCGAGGCCAGGTTCTCCGCCCAGGTAACGCGCAATCAGGCCGTCGTAGCGTGACGTGTGTGCGAACACCTTGGCGGCCAATCGTCGGCGGGTCTCGTGCGTGATCGCAGCTGGGTCTTTCAGGGCCTGGATCACGATGCCGTAATCGCCGCTGTCGACCACCACGAGCACGTGCTCGTGATTTTTGGCCGCCGAGCGCAGCATGGCGGGCCCGCCGATATCGATCTGTTCCACGACATCGGCGAACCGCGCGCGCGGATCGCGGCTCGTGCGTTCGAAGGGGTAGAGATTGACGACCAGCAGGTCGATACCGACGATGCCGGCTTCACGCATCGCCGTGCGGTCGGAATCCCGGTCCGGTCGCCCGAGCAGGCCGCCATGCACGCGCGGATGCAGGGTCTTCAGTCGTCCGTCGAGCATCTCCGGGAATTCGGTGTAGGCCGCGACCTCGGTGACCGGTATGTCCGATTGCGCCAAAAGCTTGGCCGTGCCGCCTGTCGAGAGGATCTCCACGCCCGCCTGTGTGAGCGCGCGCGCGAGATCGATGATGCCGGTTTTATCCGACACGCTGATGAGCGCTCTCTTCATAGTAAATCGCTGCCTTGAGTGGGAGATGAGGTGTCCGGACGGTCGACGAGCCCGTAGTTTTGGAGCTTCTTGCGTAACGTGTTGCGATTGATGCCGAGGATCTTGGCCGCCTGGCACTGGTTATGGCCGACATGGCGCATGACCGTTTCTATGAGGGGGGCCTCGACCTCGCCTATGACCGTTTCATACAGGGACGTCCCGGGGCACTGGCCGTTCAGGTCCGCGAAATAGCGTTCCACGGCCAGCCGCACACAGCCTGCGAGAGGTCCTCGGCCCGCCCTTGCCGGTTTGTCGTCGCTCATGCCGCGATTCCCGCGAGCCCTTGCCCGAAAAACTCTTCCAGGAGACGGCGTTGTTCCTCGACCGTGCCCGCCTGGTTCACGGCGTGCCGGAAGGCGCCGCCGCCTGCGAGCCCTTTGCTATACCAACCGATATGCTTGCGCGCCACGCGCACCCCCGTGTGTTCGCCGTAGAATGCGTAGAGCGTCTCCAAATGTCCCATCAGGACGGTGTACAGCTCCGCGCGGCTGGGCGGCGCGAGTTTTTGGCCGGTCTTCAGGTAATGGTCGATTTCGCGGAAGATCCAGGGCCGCCCTTGGGCTGCGCGTCCGATCATGAGGCCGTCGGCGCCGGTGGCGGCGAGCACCGCCCGCGCCTTTTCGGGGGTATCGATGTCGCCGTTGGCGATCACCGGAATGCGGACCGCAGACTTGATGGCGGCGATGGTTTCATACTCGGCCTCGCCCTCGAAGAAGCACGATCGCGTGCGCCCGTGGACTGCGAGCAGCGCCACCCCGCAGGATTCGGCGAGCTGCGCGATCTCGACCCCGTTGCGATGGTCCCGATCCCAGCCGGTTCGGATCTTCAGGGTCACGGGCACGTCCACGGCCGAGACCACCGCCGTGAGGAGTCGCGCCACAAGCGTCGGGTCGCGCAGGAGCGCCGAGCCCGCCATGACATTGCAGACCTTCTTGGCCGGACAACCCATGTTGATGTCGATGATCTGCGCGCCGTGGTCGGCATTGTAGCGCGCGGCATCGGCCAACATCGCGGGGTCCGCGCCCGCGATCTGGATGCACTTGGGCTCCGGCTCCCCCTCATGGTCGGCACGCCGACGCGTCTTTTCCGAGCCGTAGAGCAGCGACTGCGAGGTCACCATTTCGGAGACCGCCATGCCAGCCCCCAGCGTCCGGCAGAGGATGCGGAAAGGCCGATCCGTGACACCCGCCATGGGCGCCACGAAGAGCGTATTCTTGAGCGTGTAGGGTCCGATCTGCATGCGTCGCGTCCGGGAAGCCGGACATGATACCGAGAAAAGGGTCGCGCGGGGAGACCTATCGTTTTCCGGTCGAAAAGAGTGTGAGCTTGTAGCCCGCCGCTTGCGCCGGGATGCGCAGGGTGAGCCGTACTCTCGCCTGCCCCCCAGGTCCCAGGGTGGACCTCGGATGGCGCAGGAAGGTGCTTGCGGGGAAGCCGGCGCGGGCGATCCGTGCACCACTTGCGTCGAGCAGGGTCACCGCCAGATGCGGCACGGTTTGGGGGAAGTCGGCGGTGTTTTCGAGGCGCGCGCGAATACGCAAGACGTGGCTTGCGCCGATGAGACGCACCTCGGGGGCCAGAAGTCGAAAGCGACCGGGCGCCGCCGGGTGCGCGAGCCCACACGCCAGCGCCCGACAGACAATGTGAATCACGGGCCGGGTCATGGCCATGCGCGTGAGCGGCTGGCGCGCCGCGTACAAGGCCTGGACGGCGAGACCCGCCGCGAGAAGTCCGGCGGCCACGGCGAATGGCCAGCGCCTGCGCCTCGGGCTACTTGCGGTCTCGCCCGCCGCCTCGTCGAGCCGATAGACGTCGGCCTGAAAAACCGCCCCGCATTCCCCGCAGCGCACCGCCCCGCCACAGACCTCCAGGGCCTCGCCCTCGACCCGGAAGAGCGTGCGGCACGAGGGGCACTGGGTCAGGATCATGCGCCGCGCCTGCCGTGCAAGAGGATCCAGCCCTCGTCTTCGGCGGCCGCGAGGTGGAATTCGGGGAACGCGGAAGCGACGGTCGCGGCTTGATCGGGTAGGATCCCTGAGAGCGCTAGGCGGCCGCCGATCGCCGTGGCGCGTGTGAGGGCCGCGGCCTGCGCCATCAAGGGCCGGGCCAGGACGTTGGCCACCACGAGGTCGTAGGGGCCATCATCGGGTGTGAGTGTCGGCGCGATGCGCAGTCGGTCGCCCACCGCGTTGCGACGCGCGTTGTCTTCGGTGGCCGAAAGCGCGAGCGGATCGATGTCTACGCCGAGCGCCGTGTCGGCACCTAAGCGCAGCGCCGCGATGGCCAGTATCCCCGATCCGCATCCGAAATCGAGAACATGGGCGCGAGCCTCGCGGCCCTCGCGCAGGGTCTGGGCGAGCCATTGGAGACAAAGTCGCGTGGTCGGGTGGGTGCCGGTGCCGAAGGCGAGCCCCGGGTCCAGATGGATGGCGAGACGCCCGGCCGGCGCGTCCTCGGCCTTCGGATAGATCCAGAGCCCCTCGGCCACAGGAAACGCCTGCCAGTCGCGCGAGGTAAGCGCCCCCCATCCCTCGTCGGCCACCGAGTCGCGCGCAAGGTCACGGACCTCGTCGGCCACGATCTCGCACGCAAAGCGCGCCGCCGCCTCGCTTGCAAAGAACGCGGCGATGCGCGTGGTCGGCCAGTAGCGCGGTTCGGCGGCCAAGCCCTCATCGTAAAAGGCGGGCCCTCCAGGTGCCTCTTCGAAGGCAATCGCATAGGCCCCGGCGGCGTCGAGGAGTTCTGCCAGTAGCTCCACGCGGGACCCGGGGGCGCTGCACGAAAGTCTCACGCTCAAAGCGCGGTCCTTACGCCTTCAGGCGTTCTTCGAGGTAATGGATGTCGACTGGACCGGCCTGGAAGAGCGCATCGTTCAAGAGGAGATGATGGAGCGGGATGTTCGTTTTGATGCCATCCACCACCATCTCGCTCAAGGCGATGCGCAGCCGCGCCATGGCCACCCCGCGGTTGTCTCCGTAGGCCACGACCTTGCCGATCATGGAGTCGTAGTACGGGGGCACCACATAGTTGTTATAGACGTGCGAATCGACGCGGATGCCCGGTCCGCCCGGTTGATGGTACTGGGTGATGCGTCCAGGCGAGGGCATGAAGTTCGTCGGATCCTCGGCGTTGATGCGGCACTCCATGGCGTGCCCGCGCATCACGATGTCCTCCTGTCGGTAGCGCAGGGGCTCTCCCGAGGCGATCAGGATCTGCTGCTGCACGAGGTCGATCCCGGTCACAAACTCGGTGACGGGATGTTCGACCTGGATGCGTGTGTTCATCTCTATGAAATAGAACCGGCCGTTCTCGTAGAGAAACTCGAAGGTCCCCGCGCCGCGATAGCCGATGCGCCGACAGGCCTCAACGCAGACCGCCCCCATCCGCTCGCGCATTTCACTCGAGACCCCGGGTGCCGGGCATTCTTCGATCACCTTCTGGTGGCGCCGCTGGAGCGAGCAGTCGCGCTCTCCGAGGTGGATGGCGTGTCCGTGTTCGTCGGCCAGGACCTGAAACTCAACGTGCCTGGGTTTTTCCAGGTACTTCTCCATATAGACGACGTCATTATTGAACGCCGCCTTGGCCTCCGCACGGGTGAGCGCAACCGAGCTCAACAGCGCCCCTTCGGAATGGACTACGCGCATCCCCTTTCCGCCCCCGCCCCCCGTCGCCTTGATCAACACCGGGTAGCCGATATCCCGCGCGATGGCGAGCGTGCGGGTCTCATCGTTGTCGAGCGGCCCGTCGGAGCCGGGCACGCAGGGGACGCCGGCCTCCTTCATGGCGCGGATCGCCGAGATCTTGTCCCCCATGAGCCGGATGGTCTCGGGGCGCGGACCGATGAAAATAAACCCGCTTTGTTCGACGCGTTCGGCGAAGTCGGCGTTCTCGGACAGAAAGCCGTAACCGGGGTGGATGGCGACCGCGTCGGTCACCTCGGCGGCGCTTATGACCGCCGGTATGTTGAGATAACTCTTGGCGGCCGCCGCGGGCCCGATGCATACGGACTCATCCGCCAATCGCACATACTTGGCGTCGCGATCGGCCTCGGAATGGAGCGCCACTGTCTTGATGCCGAGCGTCCGGCAGGCCCTTTGTACGCGCAGGGCGATTTCCCCGCGGTTGGCGATGACCACCTTGTCGATCATGGCTGCTATTCGATAACGAAGAGCGTTTCGCCGTACTCGACGGGTTGGCCGTTTTCCTTGAAGATGGCCTTGACCACGCCGGCGCGATCCGCCTCGATTTCGTTGAGCATTTTCATCGCCTCGATGATGCAGAGCGGATCACCGATGTTCACGGAGGTGCCGACCTCCACGAAGGGCTGGGCGTCCGGCGAGGGCGCCCGATAAAAGGTGCCGACCATGGGTGAGGTGATGGGATGGCCGCTCGGTATGGACCGCCCGCCGGTAGGCTCGGGGGTCGCGGCAACGGCTGATAGGGGAACGGCTGGCGCGGGGGCGGGCGCAGTCATGGTCATGGTCGGGATCGGCGCGGCTGACGAGCCGCGGCTGATGCGGATCGACTCCTCGCCCTCTTTTATCTCGATCTCGCCCAGGTGGGACGCCTCGAGCATTTCGATCAGCTTTTTGACTTTGCGGATATCCACGGGATATTTACCTAAGATTGCACATGGGAAATGGCAGCCATCAGGGCGAGTTCGTAGCCCAGGGCGCCAAGCCCGCTGATCGTGCCGAGCGCGATGTCCGAGAAATAGGAGCGGTGACGAAACGGCTCGCGGGCGTAGATGTTCGAAAGGTGGACTTCGACGAACGGTAGAGCAACCGCCTCCAGGGCATCGCGCAGCGCCACGCTCGTGTGGGTGAACGCCGCGGGATTGAAGACGATGACGCGGGTGCCGTCGGACGCGGCCTCGTGGACGCGCGTGATCAGCTCATGCTCGGCGTTGCTTTGCATGAACGCGATGCCATACCCCATGTCGGTGGCCAGGGCCGCCAGACGCTCCTCGATCACGGCAAGGGTTTCGGCACCATAATGGTGCGGCTCGCGCGTACCGAGAAGATTGAGATTAGGGCCGTTAAGTACGAGCAGCTCAGCCATGAGTTTTCCGCCGGGACGTCCCCGGTGCGCGCATTGTGCCCGTGTCGTCCGTTTTTGTCCAGTTACCTGCTTTTCGACGCAGTTCCCGGCAAATCACTGTCTCTTGAAAGCGGTCGCAACCGCCGCCCTAAGCGTCCCGCGAGTGAAAGCCCCCAATTGGCCGGTCAAGATGCGTCCGTGCGCGGTCACGAGCAGGCTAAAGGGGATCGCCCCCTGCATATCCCCGTACTGGGCCAGCATCTCCAGCCCTTGCTCGCCGCCCAACAGGATCGGGTAAGAGATGTGGTGGGCGCGGACGTAGCGCGCGACCTTCTGTTTGCGGTCCAGGGCGATGCCCACGACCACCAGGCCCTGCGCCCGGTCGGCCTTGGCTGTGCGTATGAGCAGTGGGATCTCGGCCCGGCACGGCGGGCACCACGGGGCCCAGAAGTTCACGAGATAGACCTTGCCCGGCCAGTGGTCGAGCGATCGCGTTTTGCCGGCGAGGTTCGGTAGGCTGAAGTGCACGCGTACCGCGTGCCGGGCCTGCGGATGCGGATGCGGCTTAGCTCCGGTGTAACGTCCCAATCCGAAGCCTACGGCGAGCGCCGCGATCAACCCTACCGCCCAGATGGCATGAATGCGGCCTCTCATATCGCCTTCACCGCGCGCGCGAGAGCGGCAAGCGCCCGCGGCCCCTTGTAACCATAAAAGTCTTTTTGTCGCAAAGGTCGCCCTCGTGCCGAGAAAAACAAGACCGCGGGTGGCCCGAGAATGCCGAACTTGCGCTTCAGGGCGCGGGTCGCCTTCGTATTGTGGGTCACGTCCGCCTCGATCAACATAAACCCGCGCAGGGCACTTTGGACCCGCCTGTCGGGGAAGGTCTCGCGTCGTAGCCGTGTGCAGTCTACGCACCAGCTGGCCGAAAAGTCGACTAGCGCGGGTTCATTCAGGCTCGCGGCCCGCGACAATTCGTGCTCGAGCGCAGCGAGCGACTCCACTTTGTGGAAGGTGAGCGTATGCCCCCCGGTCTTGGTGACGCCCGCACTTCGGAAGGTGAGCGGCTGTAGCGGATCCCTGTTGCCTTGCAGGCCGCCCACGAGCGACAAGGCGCCCCACACCAGCAGTACGACGCCGAGACCCGCGCGCAATTTCTGAAGCCCGCTCGCCCCCGGCGCCAAGCGCCCCCCGCCGAGATAGACCCCAACCCCGATGAAGAGCGCGCCCCATAAGAGCAGCACTGGCACATGCGGCAGGAGCCCGAGGAGATAGATGGCGACCCCCAGCAGCAGCACCCCGAAGGCGTACTTCACGGTGTGCATCCAGGGCCCGGCCTTCGGCAGCAGGTAGCCCGCCCCGACGCCCAACGCGATCAGCACGATGCCCATGCCAAGCGCCATGCTGAACATGATCGCGGCGCCCAAGGGCGCGCTATGGCTCGATATGGCCACGGCGAGCGCCGATACGAGCAGCGGCGACACGCAGGCGCCGACCACCAAGGCCGACAGCAGGCCGAGGACGTAGGCGCCCGCCAACGACCGGCCGTTGCCGCCACCGGTGCGCGCGACTACACGACTTTGGATGAAGCTTGGCACCTGCAGGGTGTAGATATCGAACAAGGACAGCGCCATGAGCACGAACAAGGCGCTCAGTAAGCCGATGCCCCAGGCGTTTTCAAAGTAGGCCTGGAGCTGTTCGCCCGTGGCCCCCGCCAAGGCGCCCGCGCCCGCATAGGTGGTGGCAGTGCCGAGCACGTAGGTCGCCGAGAGCAAGGCGCCCTGCCTCTTTGTCAGCCGCTCTTGTCCGCGACCGACCAGCATGCCGGACAGGATGGGGATCATGGGCAGGACGCAGGGGGTAAAGGTGAGCAGGAGACCGATCCCGAAGGCGCTCACGATCGCGAAGAGCCAAGTCCTGACGTTCGGGCCGGTCGCATGCGGGGCAGGCATGGAGGATGCGTTCTCCACCGCCGGGGGTGCGGCGGCTGACGAGGCCGCGCCGCTCAAGGTCGCGGATTGGGTCGGGAGCCGGACCTGCAAAATATGCGTGACCGGCGGATAACAGATGCCGGCGGTTGCACATCCCTGATAGTGCGCGCTCACTGTGAGCGACTGGCCGGTATGGGCCCCCGTGAGTGGCAAGGGGAGGGTAAAGGACTTTTTGTAGATGATGATGGTGCCGAGGACGCGGTTTTTTTCCACCGTACCAGGTGGCATGGCCACGGGTCCCAGGGTTACGCCGTGCCGTGGCGACAGCAGCGTGAAGTGGATCTTGTCGCGGTAGAGGTAATAGCCATGGGCAATGCGAAAGCGGGCCTCGAGGGCGTCTTTGGTGGGTGCCGTCAGGGTCAGGCGGTAGGCCTGGCTGCGCTCCAGGAACGGCTTCTGCCGGTGGCTGAAGAAGGCCTTGAAGGCGGCAAGCGGCCCTCCCTGGGCCATCGCCTTGCCGGGGGTCGCGACCAGCAAGGCCACGACCGCAACGCTAAGCGCGCAGAGCGCCTTCAAGCCATCGCAGGTAGGGCGGATAGCCGCGAGCGACGGGGACCGCCAGGATCTCGGGGACTTCGTAGGGGTGCAGGGCGCGCAGGCGCCGTTCCAATTCATCATAAAGGTCTGTCGTCGTTTTCATGATCAAAAGCGTTTCCGTGGCGGTCTCCACACGTTCCCGCCAACGGTATATAGACTGGACGGCCGCGAGTTGGTTGACGCAAGCCGCCAGTCTTTCATTCACGAGGGCCTCTGCGATCGCAGTCGCGGAGGCCTCGGGACAGGTACAAAAAACGATCAGGGCCTCTCTGGGCACGGTCTCGCCTCGTGGTGCGCCTCGATCGGCGCGGCGCGCGGAACTCCCCGCCGATTCGCGCATCTGAACCTATTCACGCACCGTGGTTCAAGTCGGCCCCAGCGTCTCGCGATACCGGCGCACGAGGGGTCGGGGGCCCTTGGGGCCCGGCAGGTCGCGCGGGCGGCTCGGATTCTTATACCATAGCTTCTTACCGTCATCCGGAATAGCCTAGTGCATGAGACCTCGTTTTCCCTCACTACCCGGCCCGGCGTTGTCATCCGTGGCCGGGCTCTCGACCTAGGCTACGGCCCGGTTGGACTGTTCTTGCATGGCTTTCGTTCCCACTGTGATGGCGAAAAGGCCCAGGCCCTGGTCGCTCATGCCCGCGAGCGCGCCTATTCGTGGGTGCGTTTCGATCTGGCCGCGCACGGCGCATCGAGCGGGGTGCTCGAAGAGCAGACCGTCTCGGGATGGCTGGAAGATGCCTTGGCCGTGGCCGAGCGCACCGCGCCGCGTCCGCTCGTTCTGGTGGGCTCGAGCCTCGGCGCATGGCTTGCGGTCGCCATGGCCCGCGCGCGCCGCGTCCCGGTCGCGGGGCTTGTCTTGCTCGCCCCGGCCTTCAATTTCCTGCAGCGGTACTATGCGAGCTTCTCGGAGGATCTGCGTCGCCAATGGCGGGCCGACGGCTATCTGGCGCTACCGGACCTCTATGCGCCCGCCGGCACCGTGTATCGGCTCGGCCATCGACTGATCGAGGACGCCGATGCGCATGACGTCTTGTCGTCGCCTATTACCCTCCCCTGCCCGCTGACCATAATCCACGGCGAGCAGGATGATGTCGTTAGGCCCTCCGTGAGCGAAGCCTTTCTGCGTCATGTGCGCGCGCCCGCCAAACGTCTGATTATGATTCCTGGGGGCGACCACCGCTTGACCGCAGCCATCCCGCGGATTCTCGAAGAGGTGGATGCCTTGTGGCCACGCGCAGATCGGGCGGCGGAGGCCAGCGCATGATCAGACGGCTGCTGCGCTTTGTAGTTTTTCTGCCGCTGATCGAGGTCGTGGTGATCGTGCTCGTATGGCGTGCGATCGGACCGTGGTGGACGCTCGCCCTGCTCGCGGCGGGCCCGATCGCCGGACTTGCGCTTTTACGTCTCTCGCCTGTGCGCACTTTTGGCCATGTGCGCGCGGCCCTTTCGCAGGGACGCCTCCCGGACGATGCCGTCTTGGGGGGCGCGGCCCTGGGGTTTGCCGGCCTGCTGTTGTTGTTCCCGGGATTCCTTTCGGACTTTCTGGCGCTCGTGCTCTTGATCGGGCCTGCGCGCCGCGCGCTGCGGCGTCCGCCCAATCCGCCACCACCTACCGTCCGCGACCCGGATCGCGAGCCTCTCGAGGGCCGGTTTCGCTCGTACCGCGATTAGGTCGGACTTGACAAGGCATCAGCCTTGTTTATGATTGGCACTCATTCGGACAGAGTGCTAGCAAACACGGCTGTTCCCAGTTATCGCGGTTTCTTAAGAGTAAGGAGATTCCTATGAAAGCGCAGCCTCACTCACAAACAGGAGAACTTAGTATGAATATTCGCCCCCTGCACGACCGTGTGATCGTGCGCCGCCTGGAAGAAGAGCGGAAGTCCGCCGGCGGCATCGTGATTCCCGATACGGCCAAGGAGAAGCCGATCCAGGGCGAGATCGTGGCCGTAGGTAAGGGCAAGATCCTCGAGAACGGCGAGGTCCGTCCTCTCGACGTCAAGGTCGGTGACAAGATCCTTTTCGGCAAGTATGCAGGGACCGAGGTCAAGGTCGGCGCCGAAGAGCTTCTCGTCATGCGCGAAGAAGACGTAGTCGCGATCATTGACGGCAAATAACGAACGCTTAAAGAGAGGGAAGAATCATGGCAGCTAAAGAAGTCTTATTCGGTGATAGCGCACGCATCCGTATGCTGCGTGGCGTCAACATTCTGGCCGACGCGGTGAAGGTCACCTTGGGGCCCAAGGGCCGCAATGTCGTGCTCGACAAGTCGTTCGGCGCCCCCACGATTACGAAGGACGGCGTCTCGGTCGCGAAAGAGGTCGAGCTCAAAGACAAGTACGAGAACATGGGCGCGCAGATGGTGAAGGAGGTAGCCTCGCAGACCTCTGATATCGCGGGCGACGGTACTACCACCGCAACCGTGCTGGCGCAGGCCATTTTGCGCGAGGGCTTGAAGTCGGTGGCGGCCGGCATGAACCCGATGGATCTGAAGCGCGGTATCGACAAGGCCGTGGTGGCGGCGGTCGAGGCCTTGAAGAAGATCTCGCGTCCGTGCTCTGACCATAAGGAGATCGCCCAGGTGGGCACCATCTCCGCGAACTCCGACGGCTCGATCGGCAAGATCATCGCCGAGGCTATGGAGAAGGTTGGCAAGGAGGGCGTGATCTCCGTCGAGGAGGGGTCGGGCCTCGAGAACGCCCTGGAGATCGTCGAGGGTATGCAGTTCGATCGCGGCTATCTGTCGCCTTACTTCGTGAACAAGCAGGACACGATGACGGCCGACATTGAGAACCCCTACATCCTGATCTACGACAAGAAGATCTCCAACATCCGCGAACTCCTGCCGATCCTGGAAGGTGTCGCCAAGGCCGGCCGGCCGTTGCTGATCATTTCCGAGGATGTCGAGGGCGAGGCGCTCGCAACCCTGGTCGTGAACAACATCCGCGGCATCCTGAAGGTGTGCGCGGTCAAGGCCCCGGGCTTCGGCGATCGTCGCAAGGCGATGTTGCAGGATATCGCGATCCTGACGGGCGGCCAGCTCGTGTCGGACGAACTCGGCATGACCCTGGAAGCGGCCACGATCGACATGTTGGGCCAGGCCAAGCGCATCCAGGTCAGCAAGGAAAACACCACCATCATCGATGGCGCCGGCAACTCCAAGGACATCGAGGCGCGCGTCAAGCAGATCCGCGCCCAGATCGAGGAGGCCACTTCCGACTACGATAAGGAGAAGATGCAGGAGCGGGTTGCCAAGCTCGCCGGTGGCGTCGCCTTGATCAAGGTCGGGGCGGCCACCGAGGTGGAGATGAAAGAGAAGAAGGCGCGCGTCGAAGACGCCTTGCACGCGACCCGCGCGGCCGTCGAGGAAGGCGTGGTGCCGGGCGGCGGTGTGGCCCTGATCCGGGCCCTGCAAGACATGAAGGTCAAGGGCGACAACCACGATCAGGAGGTGGGCATCCAGATCGCCCGCCGCGCGATGGAAGAGCCCTTGCGCATGATCGTCATGAACGCCGGCCTCGAAGGCTCGGTGGTCATGAACAAGGTGGCCGAGGGCAAGGGGAGCTACGGCTTCAATGCGGCTACCGGCGAGTACGGGGATATGCTGAGCATGGGCATCCTCGACCCCACCAAGGTCACGCGTACCGCGCTGCAGAATGCAGCCTCGGTCGCCGGCCTCATGATCACCACCGAGGCCATGATTGCCGAGCTCCCGCAGGACGAGAAGGCGGCTGCGGGCGGTGGCGGCGGCGGCATGGGCGGCATGGGTGGAATGGGCGGCATGGACGGCATGATGTAAGCCGACCGCTCTTCAGAGTGGTGGGGCAGGGGCCGCAAGGCCCCTGCCCTTTTTTACGTCCGCAAGCCCAGGCGGCGGACGAAGCGCAATGGCATCTTCTGCTATGCTTGCGCCTGTGCTCATGACGGCGCGACGAGCGGGGCTGACCTTTCCGCCACGGGGCTGGCATGGCTCGGGAGGCTCTCATGGGAGTGCGCAAGACGGGGACGTGGCTACGCAGGGCCCGCATAGCGGGTGGCGGGGCCTTGGTCGTCGCCTACTCCGCGATTTCGTATCGCTCGAATGTGGCTGGACACGCGGGCACGCTTGGCGTGTTGTTCGCGTTCGCGCCGCTGCTCGCGCTGTCACTCGGCGCGGCCTGGCGGGGGCGTCCGCGCCTGCTGTGGCTCGCGCTCTGGGCCATGGCCTGTGGAGGCCTTTGGCACGACCGTGCCCTGATCGCGGCCCATTACGCATGGGCCTACCTCGTCGAGGACGTAGGTATGCTGACGCTGCTCTGCAGCTTTTTTGCGCGCACGCTTGCGCCCCCGCGCGTGCCGCTTATCTCGCGCTTGTCCGAGCTTGTGCATGGCTCCCTGAGCCCGCGGCTTGCACACTACACGCGGCGCGTGACGCAACTTTGGGCGGCGCTTTTCGGTGTCATGGCGATTGTTTCCGTCTTTCTCTTCCTTGTGGCCGGTGTCCGTGTCTGGGGTTTCTACGCCAATGTGCTCACCTGGCCCATCATGGCCCTCGTGTTCATCGGCGAGTACCTGGTCCGTCGGCGCGTCATTCCCGCGCAGGAGCGGGCAGGTTTTCTGCAGGTCGTCTTCGCAGGCAGTCGTTACTGGCGGCATCTGGTCGACACCGATCCCCGTGAGCCGTCCTTGCATGGGCGGGCCGGGCGATGAGCGCCACCGCGCTCGTCCAGGCCACCGATCCGGCCGCCCTGTTCGCCTTCTATGACGGCGCGCCGCGCTCCGTGGCGCAGTTTCTGCGCGACGTGTCGCGTGTCGCGGGCTTGCTGCCCCCGACGGGGCCTGTCTTGAATGCCTGCAGCGATCGCTATCATTTTGCCGTAGGTCTCGGTGCCGCCCTGGTCGCGGACCGGATGACCGTTTTGCCGGCCGCCTATGCGGCCGAGACGATCAAGGCCCTACGCGCACGCATGCCGGATCTGTATGGCTTGAGCGACGGGGATCTCGATATCGCTCTGCCCCTGGTGCCCTTTCCCCGACTCGACCCCGAGGCCCCCGCCGGGTCCCTGGTCCCGCCCATGCCGCACATCCCCTCCGGGCGCCAGGTGGTCATGGTCTTCACTTCGGGTACGACGGGCACCCCCGCCGGTCACGTCAAGACCTGGGGTTCGCTCGTCGCGGGTGCCTACGCCGAAGCGGATCGCTTGGGGCTTAGCGGTGGCGCCGCCTGGTCGTTGGTCGCGACTGTGCCGCCCCAGCACATGTACGGACTCGAGTCGTCGGTCATGTTGGGCCTGCACGGTGGCGCGGTACTCCACGCGGCCCGTCCTTTTTACCCCAAGGACATCGCCGAAACGCTGGCGTCGGTTCCGCGCCCACGCCTCTTGGTGACCTCGCCGGTCCATCTCCGGGCGCTTTTGACGAGCGCCGTGGCCACCCCGCCGCTCGATGCGATTCTCTGCGCGACCGCGCCCCTGCCCCTGGCCCTCGCCGAGCAGGCCGAGGAGCGTCTGGGGGCGCCTTTGTACGAGATCTACGGGGCGACGGAGGCCGGCCAGATTGCGAGTCGCTGCCCGACACGCGAGGAGGATTGGCGGCTCTTTCCCGGCCTCGTCCTGGAGCCGCGGGGCGAAGGCTTTATCGTGCATGGCGGTCATGTGCAGACCCCCGCCCCCTTGAGCGATATCATCGAGCCCGTGGGCCCGGCATCCTTCCGGTTCCATGGTCGCGGCGCCGACATCGTGAACGTGGCCGGCAAGCGCAGCTCCATCGCTTTTCTCGAGCAGCAGTTGCTTGCCGTCCCGGGTGTGCTCGATGGCGCCTTTTATATGCCGGACGAGGATTTCGCGGGCCCGGTCGCCCGTCTGACGGCCTTCGTGGTGGCCCCCGGCCTGAGCTGTGCCGCCATCGAGGCCGCGTTGCGCACCCGCATCGACCCGGTGTTCCTGCCCCGACCGCTGATGCTCGTGGATGCCCTGCCGCGGCTTGCGACGGGCAAGCTGCCCCTGGAGAAGCTCCGCAGGCTCCTCGCCTCTAGCGCCCGTGACGTCGGTCAGGGACATGGCTGAGACCGTCCGTCTTCTGTTCCCCGCGGATCATCCGGCCTTCCCCGATCATTTTCCGGGAAACCCTGTGGTGCCAGGCGCCCTGCTCATCGACGAGGCCCTGACCGCCTTGGCTGCGCGCCGCGGCCTCCCCTACGAGGCCCTCGAGGTGCGCCACGCGAAGTTCGTCCAGCCGGTGCGCCCCGACCAGGATGTCGAGGTCTCTTGGGAGGATGTCGGGGCCGGGCCCCTGGACGTGAGGCTGCACGGGGCGGGCGGGACCGTGGCCGCCTTTTCCGTGAGCACAAGGGGCCCGGTCATGAGCGAGTGCGCCGACCCTCGCTTGGATGCGGTACAAGCTCGGGTGTCGCGCGCGCAGATCCGCCCCCTGCTCCCGCACGGTGATCGCATGTGTCTACTCGCCGCGGTGCGCGCTTGGCACGCCGAGGGCATCGAAGGTCTCGCCGTAAGCCATCGTGACCCGACCAACCCCCTCCGCGCCCGCGACCGCCTGGGCGCCGCTTGCGCGATCGAGTACGCGGCGCAGGCGATGGCCGTTCACGGCGCGCTTGGCGCACGTGGCCCCTCGCAACCGGGGGGCGCTTTGCTCGCGGTGCGCGATACCCATTTCTTTGTCGCGCGCCTGGATGATATCGAGGAGACGCTCGTGATCGACTGTCGCGCCTTGGCCCAAGACGCCCGCGGCGCTATGTATCGTTTTCAGGTGGGCACGGCGACCCGGCCGCTGGTATCCGGGCGCGCCACCGTGCAGTTCGTCGCCCCCACGGGCCTTGGCCATGCCGGCCAGGCTTAGCGCCAGGGTTGCGGGCCCGCCGCGCGCGCTCGTGACCGGCGCGAGCGGCGCCATAGGTACGGCGATCTGCCGTCGCTTGGCCGCCGACGGCTGCCTTGTCATCTGTCACGCCTATAGCCACCCGGATGAGGCCGCGCAGCTCGTCTCCGAGTTGAAGAGTGCTGGTGCCAACGCGAGCTTATGTGTGTTTGATGTCGCTGATGCCCGCGCGACGGCCGATGCGCTCGCCCCGCTGCTAGCCGAGGCGCCCATCCAGGTGCTCGTTCATAACGCGGGCGTCCACGCCGACGCGGTCCTCGCCGGCATGACGTTCGAGCAATGGCGCCGCCCGCTCGATGTCGCCTTGGACGGCTTCTTTCATGTCGCCCGCGCGCTGCTCTTGCCCATGATACGGACCCGCTGGGGGCGCATCGTGAACGTTACCTCGGTCGCCGGGCTGCTCGGTAACCGCGGTCAGGCCAACTATGCCGCGGCCAAGGCCGGGCTGCACGCCGCCGGCAAATCCCTGGCGCTCGAGGTCGCAAGCCGCGGCATCACCGTCAACGCCATCGCCCCCGGCATCATCGCCACGCCCATGAGCCAGGTCTTCGGGCCCGACGATATCGCCCGCCTCGTGCCCATGGGGCGCGCCGGCGAGTGTCACGAGGTTGCGGATCTGGTGGCCTTTCTGGTCTCCGATCAGGCCGCCTATATCACCGGGCAGGTCATATCGATCAACGGCGGCATGATCTAGACCCGCTGCGGCGGCCTAGCCCGCGCGGAATACGATAGAGCAGACCCAGAAGCAGACGTATGTGCATGCTGGTGAGAAGTACGTTGTCGCGCACGTAGTGGAAGTGCGAGACGCCGCCATTGGCCTTGTCCGGATACCGCACCGGGGCCTCGATATTGAGTGCTCGAACTCCCGCCCAGAAGAGACGCACGGCGGCCTCCGGATCGAAGTCGAAGCGGCGCATGGTGCGGCGCGGGGCCATGATCCGCAAGAGGGGCTCGATCGGATAGATGCGAAACCCGAAAAGCGAATCCCCGATATGGCGGCCGCAGGTCTCGAGGTTCACGCAGGCGTTCGACAGGCGTCGCCCATAGACCCGTACCCGGGGCGCATCGGAGGCAAACACCGGCAGGCCGAGGATCATGGCGTCCGGATTCGATTGCGACGTCTCCATGAATGTCGGTATGAGTCCCGCCGGGTGTTGGCCGTCAGAGTCCATGCATAGGACATGCGTATACCCATAGGCTTGGGCGCGTTCGAGGCCCAAGAGCACCGCCGCCCCTTTGCCACGATTGCGGGTCTCGGTGATGACGAGTAGGCCGGCGTTGCGGCGCGCCATATCGGCGAGCCCCTCGGCGGTTCCGTCCGTGCTGCCGTCCACGACTACCCAGACAGGGGCCCAATGCCGCAAGGCCTCGGCCACGGTCTCATAGACCTTGGGTCCGGGGTTGTAGCTTGGGATCAGTACGAGATGTGTTGCGGAAGGGCTTGGCATCAGTCTGCTGAAATAGTCAACGGGTGGCAGCGCATTCGGCGACCGACATTGGGCGACGAAAGGATCAGTTTGCGGTCCGCACGCCTTGCTCGCGGGCTCATTCGCTTCCGGTCATCAGGGGCGCTTCCTCGGACCGCCGTCGCTCGCGACGCTTGCGGAAGGTTTGCACGGACCGGCGGAAATGGTAGAGCGAGTTCAGGTAGTAGAGGCCCTTGAAGACCGCCAGAGAACGCCAGATAGGGGTGTCCCCGAAGATGTCTCCGGCAAGCACCGACAAGAGCGCCTCCTGGACCCGAAATATGTTACGGGGACCCATGAAGAGGTCCCGCATCGTCGGGTGATTGACGCGATAGATAAACCACGAGAACTCGCGCGGCCCTTGGCGGAGCTTGCGGTCGTACACCCGTAGCGCGCGCAGCGCCATGCTGGGCTTGCTGAGGCAGGCATCGACCGCATCCGCGGCCAGAAAGCCGCCGTGCATGGCCAGCATCACGCCCGACGAGAACACGGGGTCTATGAACGAAAAGGCGTCGCCGAGCAGGACATAGTTTGCGCCGTAAGAGCGGTCGCAGCCGTAGGAGAAATTGCCCGTCGCGGATACCTCCGAGACCAGTTCGGCGCCGGCAAGGCGCTCGGCAAGCGCCGGACAGAGGGCGACGGTGTCGCGAAAAAATGCTTCCACGGGCTTGCTGCGCTGTTTGAGGTAATAGGGCCATACCACGGCGCCCACGCTCGTGGTGCCATCGGCCAGGGGTATGAACCAGAACCAGCCGTGCTCGAACCAGAAGATCGAGATATTGCCCTCGGCGCGGCCGTCGTTGCGCACGGCGCCTCGGAAGTGCCCATAAAGCGCCGAGCTGTTGTGCCGGGGGTTGCGCCGTTTCATGTGGAATCGGTTGCCGAGGAAGGTGTCGCGCCCGGATGCGTCGATCAGGAAGCGCGCCTCGAAATCCTCGACGCTTCCATCCTCATGGCGGGCACTTACGCGCGCGCCGGCCCCCTCTTCGAGAAAGGTGACATCCTGCACCCGGCACCCTTCCCGGGTCATGGCCCCCTTGGCCTCCGCATTGCGGAACAGGATGGTGTCGAAATCCGCACGACGCACCTGGTAGGCGTAGGGCATGTCCTTGTTCCAGGCCTCGGCGAACTGGAACTCCTGTCGCGCCTTCTCGTGCCAGGGGGAGACGAACTCGGCCCCCCACTTCATCATGCCTAGGGCGCGCACGGCCTCGCCGACGCCCAGGCGCTCGAAGAGCGGAAGGTTGGCCGGGAGCAGAGATTCGCCGATGTGGAACCGCGGGTGACGACTTTTTTCCGCAATGACGACCCGGTAGCCGCGCTCGGCAAGCAGGGCCCCAGCCGTGCTACCCCCCGGCCCCCCTCCGATCACGAGAACGTCACATTGTGTAGCCATCAGCTTGTCCTTTTAAGCGTCATGTGCTGACCCGCCCGCCCGCGAACAACGTAGGCTCCACTGAAAGCCGGGTCCGCCACCTTCGACCCCAAGGCCACATGTGATGAGATAGGCGGCGACAAAGTCTAGCAAGTATGCACGGTTAGATACACACAAAGACACTACCGCGCTGGCCGTGGCTGACGGGGCCCAGGGCGCGGCCTACCACGACGAGGAAACCCGCATATGCCTCCGACCTCAGGGCGCTAAGGATCAAGATCTCGCCTCGCCGCGATAAGAGACGCCGCGCTCCTCCATCGCCCCTTGCCGTGCTCCTTGCCATCAAGCGTCACAAGCCCCAGGATCGCCATCCGATTCCGGCGCTCGTCACCCATCTGCCGATCTTCCCTCGAGACTAGGGCATCGAGAGGCTCGTATGGCACACACTACGTAAGAAGACCGAGACCCCCTTAAGCCTTAACGGGATCGAAGGCTTTATAATCGGCCGCGCACGCATGCATCGCTTGGCTATCGTATGCCGGTCGATGCAGAATCATCGCCTCATGGCCGCGTAGTTTGGTGTACGTGAAATCGAGGCAGGATCAATAGCGGCTCGCGGCCTTATCGCGACCATACGCGCCGGGACTCATCCGGTGGCTCTTACGGTCAGGTCACGAACCGGCTGATCGCCCAGAACTGGAGGCTCGCACCGACCAATGTCAGAACGTGGAAGGCGGCGTGAAAGTATTTCACGCGGTCGCGCACCAGAAAGACCACGCCGATGCCGTAGCAGGCGCCGCTTAAGCCCAGGGCCACGAGCACCGCAAGTGGGGTATGCCGGAAAAACGGCGCGGCGCCGAGTATCGTGGTCCAGCCCATGACCTGATAGATGTACTCTGACCGGCGTAGGTAGCGTTCCGGCGCCCCCCAGAGGAGCAGGATCGCGAGCCCAGCCAGCGCGCATTCCGTCACGACAAGGAAGGCCCCTGTCGCTCCGCGGACGAGGAGCGCCGCGACGGGGATGTAGGTGCCGGCTATGAACAGGGCGATGGCCATGCGGTCCAGGCGCTGGAACCGCTCCTTCAGGGGGCCCGTGGGCAGTATGTGGTAGGCGGCCGACACCGCGTACAGGCCGACCATGGCGAGCGAAAAGATCGCGGCGCACAGAAGCTTTGGGAGATCATTCGTCTGTGCCGCAAGGCGCGTAAGGATGGTGCCCACGACCAAGGCCGCGATGGCGCCCAGCCCATGCAGGGCTGCATTGATCCACTCTTCCTCGCGCGACTGACAGCGTTCGGCGGGTGCGAGCGGCAGGACGTCGCTGAACTCCAACGTCGGCTCCGCGGCAAGGTCCGCGTCCACCTCGTCCATGCGGATCGCCTCTTGCGCCCCCCCACGGCTTTTCATCATAGCGATAAGCGCGCCCCGATCTCGCGCAGCCGCAGCCTGCGGCCCTCGTAGTCTGGCATGACCCGCCCCAGCTCGCGCCAAAACGGGGCCTTGTGATGGGGGGCGATCAGGTGGCAGAGCTCATGGGCGATGACATAATCGAACAGGTCCGCCGGCACGAGCATGAGCCTCCAATTCAGGCTGATCGTCCCGCGCGGCGAGCAGCTCCCCCAGCGTGTCTTCTGGCCGGCGATCCGAATCCGTTTGGGTGCCCGCCCGACCAGGGGTGCGTAATGGATGATGCGCGCGAGCGCGTGGTGTCGCGCCGCCTCCCGGTACCAGAACTCCAAGGCCCCGCGCGCCTGTTTTTCGTCGGGCGCCGCCACTTGCAGAAGCTCGCCGTCTCGGCGGACCTCCGGCATTCCGGGTCGGTAGTGGAGCCGTAAGCGCAGACTTTCGTCCAGGTGCTGTAGGCCCAGTCCGTCGGCAAACACGGAGGCCCTTGGCGCCTCGTTCAGTCGCTTCAAGGTCCGCTCGATCCAGGGCGCCTTGGCCTTGAGGAAGGCCTCGATGTCAGCCTGTCGGGTGCTTGCGGGAACGAGCAGGCGCATGGCGCCTGCGGGGTTGATTTGCAAGCAGAGGGTGCGACGCTTGCGACTGCGGACAAGGGCGTAGGTCGCCACGCTCAGATCTCGATCATCTCGAATTCATCCTTGGTCGCCCCGCAGTCTGGGCAGGTCCAGTTCTCCGGCACGTCTCCCCAGCGCGTGCCGGGCGCGATGCCGTGTTCTGGCAGGCCTTTCTCTTCTTCGTAGAGGAAACCGCAAATGACGCACATATAGACTTTCGGGACGTTCGCATTCATGCGGCTATATTGCCATGATTCCCACTTCTCGTGAAACGCGACCGCAGGCAGTACAATGCCGCGATGACAAGCCCCCGTACCGCCATTGTCCTCTGCAATCTCGGTGGCCCCGATAGCCTCGCCGCCGTCGAGCCCTTTTTGCGCAACCTGTTTTCCGATCCCGATATCTTCAAGTTTCCGTTGGCTCCCGTCACCCAACGCCTCTTTGCCTGGTTGGTCGCGCGCCGCCGTCGCGAGGAAGCAAGCCGCGGCTATGCGGCCCTTGGCGGGGCCTCGCCCATCGGCGCCAATACCCAGGATCAGGCCTGGGCGCTCGAGCAGTCCCTGGCCGACCTTGAGGCGCGGGTCTTCGTCTGTATGCGCTACTGGCATCCCTTGACGGCGGAGGTTGTCGCGGCGCTCAAGGCGGGCGGCTACCGGCGCGTCGTCCTCCTACCCCTCTACCCCCAATATTCCTTGACCACGACCGGCAGTGCGCGCAACGAATTCGTGCGGCAATGCGCCCGCCTGCACTATCACCCCGACGTCCGGTTCATCGAGTCTTGGTACCAGGATCCCGACTATCTGGATGGGATCGTCGCCAGCATCAAGACGGCGGCCGCGCAATTCAGCGCCCCGGACCCCGCGCGCATCAGCCTGCTTCTCTCTGCGCATGGTGTGCCGCAGCGCCTGATCGCACAAGGCGACCCCTATCGCATGGGAATCGAGGAGACCGCGCGGCTTGTTTGCGAGCGGCTCGGCTGGCCGCAAGTGACCTTGTGTTATCAGAGCCGCGTCGGACCGCTCGAGTGGCTGCGTCCGTATGTCGACGATGTCATCCGCGACCAGGGGCGCGCGGGTGTCGATCAGATCCTCGTCTACCCGATCGCCTTCGTATCCGACCACATCGAGACGCTTTATGAGCTCGGGATGACCTATGCCGGGCTTGCTCGGGAAGTGGGCGTCCGGGAGTATCATGTCGTGCCGGCCTTGAATGCCCATCCGGCACTGATACGCGCGCTTGCGCGCATCGTGCGTCACGCCCTTAAGGAAGAGAGGTGACTGTGAACCCCCCGAACCCCCCTATCGTACTGGTCTTCGCGGGTAACGACCCGACCGGCGGTGCAGGCCTTCAGGCCGATGCCGAGGCGCTCTTGAGCATGGGTTGTCATGCCGCTCCAGTAGTCACGGCCGTGACCGTCCAGGACACCTTTGGACTGAAGGGTTTTGCGGCCCTGGAGCCGGCGCTCGTGATCGAGCAGGCGCGCGCGATCCTTGAGGACATGCCGGTCGCGGCCTTCAAGGTCGGCATGGTCGGAAGCCTCGCCAACCTGAGTGCGATCGCCGAAGTCATAGCGGACTATCCCGGCATCCCCGCAGTCATCGATCCGGTGTTGACGACCGGGCGCGGCGACGAATTGAGCGACGAGCCGCTGGAGGAGGGATTCCGCTCGCTCCTCTGCCCGCTCGCGACCTTGCTGACCCCGAACAGTCGCGAGGCCCGCAGGCTCGTACCGGAGGCCGATACGCTCGAGGCCTGCGCTCAGGGTTTGATGTCGCTCGGGTCGCGTTACGTCCTCATCAGCGGGACCCACGAACCGACCGAGCCGGTTGTGAACCTGCTTTACGGTCATCGTCAATTCCTGGACCGCTTTACCTATAAGCGCTTGCCGGGGGAATATCACGGCTCCGGTTGTACGCTCGCATCGAGCTGCGCGGCCGTCTTGGCCCAGGGCTTGGAGCCCGTGAACGCGATCATCCAAGCGCTGGAATACACCTATAAGACGCTCGAGCGGGCGTGGTCTTTGGGGATGGGGCAGCAATTACCGGACCGTCTGTTCTGGGCCCGGGAAGACGGGACCGGGACGGGTTGAGGATCACGGGTCTTTATGCGGTGACCGATACGGGGTGCTGTGACCTCAAGGGCCGCGAGCGGGTCCGGGCGGCGCTCGCGGGCGGGGCACGGATGTTGCAGGTGCGTTGCAAGGACGCGCGCCCCTCTGTCGACGTCGTCCGAGCCCTGGTCGCATTGGGGCATGCCCACGGGGCGCCCGTGATTGTGAACGACGATGTGGGGCTCGCCCGTGAGGCCGGCGCCGATGGCGTGCACCTGGGGCGCGACGACACGACCTTGGAGTCCGCGCGCGCCGCGCTCGGCCCGTCCGCCATCATAGGCGTGTCCTGTTACGCGGATCTCGGCCGGGCGCGGGACGCGGCGGCGCGCGGGGCCGATTACTTGGCTTTCGGGAGTTTCTATCCCTCGCGGACCAAACCCCATGCGGTCCGCGCCGAGCCGTCGCTTTTGACGGCGGCGCGCGTTCTGGGCAAGCCCCTGGTGGCGATCGGCGGTATCTTGCCCGAGAATGGGCGCACCCTCATTGCGGCCGGCGCCTCGGCGCTTGCTGTGATCGACGGCGTTTTTGGACAATATGACATCGAGGGCGCCGCGCGCGCCTATCAACGGCTTTTCGAGGAGACCTTATGACTGCAAGCCACCGCGCCTTCATGCGTGCCCGATCGGTCATCGCAGGCGGCGTCAATTCGCCGGTGCGGGCCTTTAAGGGTGTCGGGGGCGAACCGATCTTCATGCAGCGTGGCGAAGGCGCCTATTTGTTCGATGTGGATGGCAAACGCTATATCGACTATGTCGGCGCTTGGGGGCCCCTCATTCTGGGGCACGCGGATCCTGACGTGACGCGCGCGGTCGCCGACACCGCCTCGCGTGGTCTATCGTTCGGTACGCCCACCGAGATCGAGACGGATCTGGCCCTTGAGGTGCGCGCGTTGATGCCAGGCCTCGAGCGGCTGCGCTTCGTCAGTTCCGGCACCGAGGCCACGATGACCGCTTTGCGTCTGGCGCGCGCGGTCACAGGACGAGACAAGGTGGTGAAGTTCGAGGGTGGCTACCACGGCCACCCGGATTCCTTGTTGGTCAAGGCAGGCTCGGGCGCCCTCACGCTCGGGGTACCCACCTCGCCGGGCGTGCCCGCCGCGCTTGCTGCCCACACGCTTGTCGCCCGTTTCAACGACCCGGAGTCCGTGGCCGAGCTCTTTGCTCTTCATGGGGACGATATTGCGGCCATTATCGTCGAGCCCGTGGCCGGGAACATGAATTGCGTTCCGCCGACCGCGGGCTTCCATGAACGTCTGAGAGCTCTATGCGACAAATACGGCGCGCTGCTTATTTTCGATGAGGTCATGACGGGCTTCCGGGTCGCGCCCGGTGGCGCCCAGGCCTTGTATGGGATTCGGCCGGACCTGACGACGCTTGGCAAGATCATAGGCGGTGGTTTGCCTGTGGGCGCGATCGGGGGACCGGCGGCGCTCATGGATCGACTGCTTCCCGACGGTCCGGTCTTCCAGGCAGGCACGAATTCCGGGAATCCGGTTGCCATGGCCGCAGGCCTCGCCACGCTCCGCAAGCTCCGGTCCCCGGGTTTCTATGAAGGCTTGACCAAGCGGGTGGAGGATTTGGTGGGCGGGCTTTCCGAGGCGGCGGAGCGCCATGACGTTCCGTTTGCCACCAACGCGGTGGGCGGCATGTTCGGTCTTTTCTTCACCGCGGGTTCGGTGCGCAGTTATGATGACGTCATGGGCGCCGATGTCGAACGTTTCCGGCGATTTTTCCACGGACTGCTGGGGCTCGGCGTTTATCTTGCGCCCTCGGCCTTCGAGGCTGGGTTTGTCTCCGCGGCCCATACGCAAGCGGATATCGAGGCGACGGTCGCGGCCGCCGAGCAGGTGTTCGCACGGCTCTAGCGTTGCAGGGTTGCGAACGTAAAAAAGAGGGGCCTTTCGGCCCCCAAGTTACTCCCCCACACGGAATCTTTAGCTGACCAGGATGCGTTGCTCGCGGAATTGTGCGGTAGCAACATGCGGATAGGCCACGTTATTCGATAGCGATATGTCGATGCCGAGCATGGCCACGACGTCGTCGTGCGCCCGGATTCCCGGCATCTCCTCGCGCAGGTATTCGTAGTGCGCGTGGTTCATGTATACAACATTGGGACGCACCCCGAACGCCTCTTGGTAGTCGTTGACGAGCGTCAGTACGCAACTTAGCATTGTGTCCTCCCGAATCTGGTCGCCGTGTCCTTGCCTGTATCAAAGCAAGCACCGTGCCAACGAAGACAGAACACAAAATCGTAGTAATTACAAAAAGTTACGGCGCCTTGGACTTCTTGCCCGCCGAGGATGGACGTGGCGTGTCATGCCGCCCCGCGCCAGGCGTCATATGCGGCGACGCCCTCCGGGGTTTCGATCCCGTCCGGTTTGTGAATATCCGGCGCCCACGGTCCCCTGGTGCGCCGATTCTCCATGGGCCCCCTCGCGCGGCCGCCGCGTACCGCGAGGGAGCGATAATTGTAAAGAGAATGAAACATGGAGCAGCAGCGTATCGGTGGCGCTTTCGTTTGTCTTCGCCTCGCGGTATCGTCGAGACAAGGATTGCGGCTCAGGAAGGCGTAGTGCGTGGCGGGGGGCACACACGCAAGCGACAGTCGGTGTATCCTGCCCAGGCCGCCGACCGACCGTTGGCTACTCGCGAGTGCGCCCGTTGGGGAGATGGATGTTGGACACCAAAGCAAAGAAAGTCTTGGACGCCCTTGCTCATTCCGACTTTCCCTATCGTCAACTCATAGAAATGATGCCGGTGGCGCTCTTGGTCCTCGCAAACGACGAGGCCATTTTCGTCAACGCGGCGGCATGTGCGCTCCTGGAAGCGGATACGTCCGATGAGCTCCTTGGTTTGCCGGTGACCGCCTTTGTGCATCCCCAAGAGCGGGAGATTGTGGAAGAAAGAATGCGCCACCTGCAGGCTGGTGCCTCCCGGAATCCTGCGATGGATCTCAAGATCATCACGCGCCGCGGCCAGCTCCGGCGCGTATCGAGCTCCAGCATGCGCGTCGTAGTCGGCGAAACTCCGCTTATCGTAGTAATCGCCACGGACGACACCAAGCGCCATGAATCCGAAGATCGGCTAAAGGAGAATGAGGACAACTTTCAGAGGCTTTTCGAGAGCACTCAGGATGTGTACTACCGTACCGATGCCAATGGCGTGGTCCTCAAGGTGGCGCCCGCGGTGCGGCGCGTCCTGGGCTATGAGCCAGAAGAGATCGTGGGGCGCCGCGCGGAAGAATATTACCCCCATCCAGACGAGCGGGACGCGCTGAAGGCGGCGCTCAGGACTCATGGGCATGTCCAGGATTTCGAAGGGCGCATGGTGCGTCGCGACGGTGTCATCATTGACATCTCGATCAGCAGCTACACCCTTTACAGTCCTGAAGGGGAGTTCCTGGGGGTCGAGGGAATCTATCGGGATGTGAGCGACCGCAAGAACCTCGAGCGCGAGCTGCGGCGACTTGCCACCACCGATATGCTGACCGGTATCGCCAATCGCCGCGCCTTCCTCGAACGCGCCACCGAATCCTTGCGCCATGCGGGGCGCTACGACAAGGGTTTGGTGCTATTCATCGCCGACCTGGACCACTTCAAGTCCATCAATGATCGCTATGGTCACCTAGCGGGTGATGTCGTCCTCAGGCGTTTTGTCGAGGCGGTAAGTCCTGAGTTGCGCGAGACGGATCTGTTTGGGCGCCTGGGTGGCGAGGAGTTCGGAATCCTGCTTCACGAGGTCCGTCGCCAAGAGGCGGAGCATGTGGCGGAGCGTCTAGGCGAATGCGCGCGCAGTCTGCGTTTTTTGGGCGAAGACGGCGATGAGTACGGTGTTACGGTGAGTATAGGGGCGACCGAGAGGCACCACGACGACCGCGGGATAGAACGCCTCCTTGTGCGCGCGGACATGGCACTGTACGCCGCCAAGGAGGCAGGCCGCGATCGCACCCGATGGTCGCCGTTCTAGGTGTCGCGTAGACGATCACGCCCTCGAGGCTTGCATCCGACGTGTCAGCCACGGAAAAGTCTGGCACCATACTTGCGGTCTCGCGACAGCTAGCCTGTCATGACGTCCGTCCATCAGGGGCCATAAGGAGGCTCAACGCGAGCTGCTCTCGAATGTGCAGCCGCTTCCCTCAGGGATCCCCATAATGCTGGACATACGGGCGCAATCGATAACCACTTTTTCGCCGGTATGGAGTTTGCCTGCCGCCGCTCTCTCAGAATCCCTCATGGTCATCTGGTCGTTGACATGGTGCCTACTTTGCAGTGATACCACAGGCCGGTTTGCGAAATCCTGCGCGATGGAGGTCACAACGCCGCTTATCCTTACCATGTGCCCCGCGAAGCGACGGTTCATCGCCCCAGGGTCGGTGTGGTAAGCGGTATAAAGCTTGCGGGCCGAAATCGTAACCACAGGAAGGTGAGGCGCTGTGCCGGCGCGTGCCCTGTGGGGAACGAATAGGGGTAATGCCACATCGGCAATCACGAGCCCGAAAAAGACCACCACCGTGGCGGCGGTAAGCGTGCGCCATTGAATTTCGGCGCAATGGGGGCACTGCAAGGTGCGGTAGTTGATGGTTTGCTTGCAATGTCGGCAGATCATGGTGTTCGTGCTTCCTGTGTCAGGTCTATGCATCTCTCGCGGACAGTATAGTGGCAGCGAGACGGTCGGCCAAACGGTAAGGAGCCGGTGGGTGGGCGTGCCCAAGGTCTTGCAGCAGGGGGTTGCCTGGTGGCCGCGCCTGTAACTTCGCCTCTTTCTGCCGCGAGATTTAGTGTCCCGGCTAACGGCTGTCCTTCTTTTTACCCCGTCTCGCCGGGACCATCTTATACGGTCATCTCATTTGGTCGCGGCAGGAATGGCGATTGCTCGGGAGCCCCCGCACAGATCAGGATAGGCGCTGCTAACGCGGCCGGTGGCTACCTCGAGTATTTGGTGTCAAAGCGTTGGTGTCCCCCGTGCCCTTCTGAGACGAGTTGCAGCTGCCCCCACCGCGGCCGCTTTGGCGCCCACATAGATTTTGGCGCGCAGCGCATCCAGGGAATGGACCGGATAGCCGCCCCGCGCGCTCACGAGATCGCGGACGGCATAAGGATTGGACCCTAAAGTCGGCGAGAGACGATGATCTCCTCAACCCCCCCTTGGGCGCGACATAATCCCGCCATTGGGAACATAGGCTACAGCGATACGACGGGCCATTATCTTGCGGATAGTAGCGCGGGTGGCATGGCGTTAGTAAGTAGCATCAACTGTGCGAAAAACGCACCTATTGCTTCCGCCTCTTTGTTTCTTGGAGGTTCCCACATTCGGCTTCCCCGATGGCGCACCGCTGACCTTTACTTGACATCCGCGGTCATCCTCAATCCAGTATACTCTTGTATTTCCGTAACCGCTTGCCCCCCGTGGTCCCAACGGGGGCAGCATGACGTCTGCAGGACGGGATGCAGGCCCCGCGTCTTACCCTTTATATCGCCCATACGATCTGCCCGCAATCGCCGTGTTCGGACCGCATGACGCCCTGTCGCCACGATTCCCACAAACGCCGCCGCGCCCCTCGCGGACCATTCCTATTCCTTACGTGCCCAATCTAACCTGTAGCATGTGATGGCCGCCCCGCTGCACTTCGTACGGAACCACCTCCACACTGGCGATGAATCCATGTGATGTAAGGTCCGATACGAGTGGCGCCACATAGGGCGAAACCTCGAGTCCCAGAGTCAACAGCGGAAAGACGCGGATTTCATTGGCGACGCGCAACATCTCCCGAATGGAAGCCAAATGAAATTCAAAAGTCAAATGGTCCGAGTACAGGAATAGAAAATGGGAGCACAGGGCCAGATCGAACGCGCAGTCCGGGAACTCCAGGTGCGGCAGTTCGCCTATGACATAACGGCCCTCCGCCTTCCCTTTATCGAAGTCTCCGACAAAGCTCCGCAGGGCAGCGCATCGATTCTCCTTCAGATGGTCCGGCGATCGATGGTAGCGCCAAGTCCAATCGTCCGGCGCGGCTTTTACCTGATCGATAATAAGGTCTACTACTGCGTAGAAACGTTCCGCAATGTCCGCGGCACTGAAAACGTAGAGGGGATCCACAGATATCACTGACCCACCCCGTGCCG
Organism: Acidiferrobacter sp.; assembly: GCF_054609335.1. NCBI lineage: Bacteria > Pseudomonadati > Pseudomonadota > Gammaproteobacteria > Acidiferrobacterales > Acidiferrobacteraceae > Acidiferrobacter > Acidiferrobacter sp. The sequence goes on from NZ_JBTRWP010000028.1 coordinate 36,289, forward strand.
TCATCTCCGCATTAAAGCTCGCCGGACCGTCGGCAACGCTTATGATGTTTTTTGGCTCTTCCGGGTTTCGTGTGGGTAGCCCATAAAAGTCTCATGACGGACGCCCTGCTGGATAAAGGTCAAGCTTCCCGCAAGGAAAGAAAATCGCGATGCGATATTGGGTGAAATTCCGATAGCCGC